>NZ_JAQRMS010000209.1 GCF_028599055.1 Candidatus Thioglobus sp. | reverse complement strand
GTTCCCACCTCTATAGAATATATACTCTTTGGTTGTAACGAAATTAGTCAAGAAATTAATACTTTATTGTTCAAATCAGTGCATAAATTTATCCGACAAACTTGTAGATTTAAAATTTAATTATCCTCAACCATGATATTATCTCAACACAATTTAGTAAGTTTTTACTCCCCCTCCCCCTTTTGTCTGTTCAATAATAACACAATATTTAATATTTAATATGTATACTTAATTTGACATAATTTTGTTTAATTTACTAATTATAATTGATATAGCCTGTACGTTTGCTGTCATTTGATTTGCTTTGTTTATATTATTAATGTATTTGTATTTAGAGGGACTAGTAAGTTGTAAAAACTTGTTCCCAGTCCAATTGTATATATATAGACAATACAATCATTATAAATTATAAAGTAAAGTAAAAGATATTTGGTATGTGGCTATATCTAGATGAGTTACAGTTTAAGTTTGAATTTCGTTCTGGTCGAATGATTTTTTGCTGAGTTATGGCCCTTGAACTTGTATTTTTGTTCTCTATTTTAAGTTGTTCGGACATTTTTTTACACCCTTCGAGATATTGACTTGATATATGGTATGTGGCTATATCTAGATGAGTTACAGTTTTAAGTTCGAATTTCGTTCTCGTCGAATGATTTTTGGCCCTTGAACTTGTAATTTTAAATCTAGTCACTGCAAGGTGATACTTTTAATATTGTAGGTCCTCTGATTTTGCGCCGGTAGGGGACTAATGTATTGCTATGTACTTTTGCTTCAACAGTTGGTCGAGATTATTAAGGGGAGGTTTGGGCGCCCTTAAAACCGGTTAACCCTACCATTTCACTTATGTGAAGTGCCTGTGCCAAGTCAGGTAGTCTCGACCTTCTGTTTACTCCTTTTGGTGGTCTGGTGTGTAACATAGGGTAGCTACTGTTATCTACTTTATTGAATCTGAGAATTTAACATAAAGACCCCATGGGAAATATGTAAAATAAACTTCTGCTCAATAATCACTGGATGGATTGGAATCATACTGGGCAGAAATGTTCCTTGCAAGGTCCTTATCAAGTGTTGTTACATTTTGTTCCGATCCGTCATCCAAAATGGTTGTCAGGTGCCATAAAAGCTTCTGATTGGTCGAAATTTCAATATTCTCTTAGAGAATCACTGAAGCAAATAGGGCCAAGCTTGCCAGGAATGTTCCTTTACTTGGTCTGTCCAGGTTGTGTTACTTTGTTTTCACGAAAAGCTACTGTCAAGACATGGCAACGAAGTAGGCGAAAAGTTGCTGAAATGGTCCTTTGGCGGTCAACTTTTAGAATATGGTCAAATGGCTCAGGTCAGCAAACCAATAAAGCTGCTGTTACAATTAAAAATTAGTAAAACAAAAGTTGCAAATGACCAAGGTGAGCGATTACAGACTCATGGGAGCCTCTAGTTGTAAATTGTTTCATTGGCGAGGGTAATTACCGCACGTTGCATTGAAATACATGTCATCTATACATACTGTGCAGATTTTTTTTTATAGTGTGTGCCTTTACTTAAACAGTTGGTCGAGATTATAAAGGGGAGGGTTGTGTGCCCTCAAAACCGGTTTAACCCTACCATTTCACTTATGTGAAGTGTCTGTACCAAATCAGGTAGTCTCGACCTTCTGTTTGCTCCTTTTTGTCTGTGGCGGTTTTTGTGTTGACGGTTGAATGACTTAGTCGTGGTGATGATGGTGTGGAGTTGGTGGTCTGGTGTGTAATATAGGATATTTACTGTTATCTACTTTATTGAATTGATA
>NZ_JAQRMS010000208.1 GCF_028599055.1 Candidatus Thioglobus sp. | reverse complement strand
ATTACCGACTCCTGGGAGGCTCTTGTTGAAGTCAAATTGTAAACCTGGTGAGCGATTACCGACTCCTGGGAGCCTCTTGTTGAAGTCAAATTGTAAACCTGGTGAGCGATTACCGACTCCTGGGAGGCTCTTGTTGAAGTCAAATTGTAAACCTGGTGAGCGATTACCCACTCCTGGGAGGCTCTTGTTAAAGTCAAATTGTAAACCAGGTGAGCGATTACCGACTCCTGGGAGCCTCTTGTTGAAGTCAAATTGTAAACCTGGTGAGCAATTACCGACTCCTGGGAGGCTCTTGTTGAAGTCAAATTGTAAACCAGGTGAGCGATTACCGACGCCTGGGAGCCTCCTGTTGAAGTCAAATTGTAAACCTGGTTAGCGATTACATATTCATGGGAGAATCTTGTTGATGTTTATTGTTTGTAGTAAATGTTAAGAACATTGTTATTGATATAATTACATAGACTAGTAACCGATCTCTTCTCCAGACTGGATATGACCTTGTTTATTGTGTAGAACAATTATATACTTTATTGTTGTCTTTTGCCTTTAATGAAGAAATGTATATCATTTCATTTGTATGACTTTTTTCATTTTGATAATTATGTTTCTTCCCCCATTGTGCAACTCCTATATTTTACAGGGATGATTGTTTTCAGTTATTTAACTGTATTTAGCTATTTTCCTCCAATAAAAATATTCCGAATGTTACAGGACACTCAGAAATGTTTTTGTATTTAATGGACCTTTTGAATGTAGATATAGATGGATTCAGCTATTTTTCATTGAGTTTCAGTTATTTTATTTTCTAACTAGAATCATCCTGATTTTAAATGGAAATTCTATTAAACTTTGCATTTCTGCTAATTACTCTATGAAGATTTGCATATCTTTACAGCAGTTTTATTTGACCAGTTTGAAGGATTTATTTCCCGCAAAAATCCTCCTACCTTGGTTTTGTGTCAAAAATAACCATTAGCTAATCTCTGCTTTCTCTTATTCATCAATTTGAAGAAACAAAAACACTTTCACAAGACAATACATAATGATTTGCATCTTCCAGTTGCCTTCCTACAAGTATAGGCAACTAGGAATTAATATTTCCGTCCACCCACCATGCTTTTCTTCTGGATATATAACAAATTCACACGTTGTTTTTCATATGCATTTTATCATATTTTGTCAAAAGATTACTTTGATTGTGATATTTTATTGTTAAAATTGCTAGTTCATCTCCTTATAAGGGCTGTCGTGGTCATGATTGTATGGTAGTTGGATTTACAACTACCTGTGCAATCAGTCCTTGTCACCACAAACGTTATGAGTTCGAATCCTGCCTAGGCGAGGTGTACTCGATACAACATTATGTGATAAAGTTTGTCAATGACTTGTCAGTGGTTTTCTCCGGTAACTCCGGTTTCCTCCTCCAATAAAACAGACCGCCACGATATAACTGAAATATTGTTAAAAATGTCATTAAATACCATTGCTCTCACCCCAACCCTCTTCTCCTTGTGGATTTTTATTTTAAACAAATCAAGAAATGATTCTGACTTTTTAAGAATGAATGAATTTGAATTTTGGTGTTTAACGCCACTTTCTATGACTTTTTAAGAGTTTAATGGATATTGGACTTGGTTGATCTGTAATATAGACATTTTTCCTTTGATCTCACAGTGATATTTCGAGTGTTAACCTAACTGATCCTGATACTGAAAAATATCGGTCAGTAAATCATGTTACCGATAAAACCAATAATGTCAGTTTGAAGTTCTTGACAGAGATTATCACTAGTATCAAAGTTCTT
>NZ_JAQRMS010000207.1 GCF_028599055.1 Candidatus Thioglobus sp. | reverse complement strand
GAAAGATTGGGAGCTTGGGAGCATCAGTTAGGCTTAAAGTAGAAAGATTGGGAGCATCAGGTAGGCTTAAAGTAGAAAGATTGGGAGCATCTGGTATGCTTAAAGTAGAAAGATTAGGAGTATCGGGTAGGCTTAACGTAGAAAGATTGGGAGCTTGGGAGCATCAGTTAGGCTTAAAGTAGAAAGATTGGGAGCATCAGGTAGGCTTAAAGCAGAAAGATTGAGAGCATCAGGTAGGCTTAAAGTAGAAAGATTGGGAGCATCAGGTAGGCTTAAAGTAGAAAGATTTGGAGCATCAGGTAGGCTTAAAGTAGAAAGGTTGGGAGCATCAGGTAGGCTTAAAGTAGAAAGATTGGGAGCATCAGGTAGGCTTAAAGTAGAAAGATTGGGAGCATCAGGTAGGCTTAAAGTAGAAAGATTGGGAGCATCAGGTAGGCTTAAAGTAGAAAGATTGGGAGCATCAGGTAGGCATCAAGTAGAAAGATTGGGAGCATCAGGCAGGCTTAAAGTAGAAAGATTGGGAGCATCAGGTAGGCATAAAGTAGAAAGATTGGGAGCATCAGGTAGGCATAAAGTAGAAAGGTTGGGAGCATCAGGTAGGCTTAAAGTAGAAAGATTGGGAGCATCAGGTAAGCTTAAAGTAGAAAGATTGGGAGCATCAGGTAGGCATAAAGTAGAAAGAATGGGAGCATCAGGTAGGCTTAAAGTAGAAAGATTGGGAGCATCAGGTAGGCATAAAGTAGAAAGACTGGGAGCAATAAAACCAAAGAGCCCAACTAGGATAACCAAAATCATCTAAGATCACCTATTTCAGAGGGAGGCAGATTTGACAGTAGGACAATTCAAGCTGTTGTACATGATCTGGACATATTATAGACATTTGGTTAAGGTTATTGTAAATAATTCTGAAATGCCATCCATTAAATTTAAGCTTTTGTATATGTTGTTATAGGATGAAAATTACTTGATTCAACCTTGTGCCAAACCACAATGACAAAAATAGTTCATAGGACAACAAAAATGAGTGTTAAAGTGATTGTTGTTTTAAGACAAACTGATTTTTTTAAAGTAGCATGCATAAACTATATCAGAGTGTGAACAAGTTGCCTTCAATAAGATGATGATAATGTCAGCTTTGTACCAGACCAACATGCCTAGTTGGATTTGTTATAGTGCTACATGTACCTCATTGAAGCAAGTCTATGGGTAGACATGTTTCACTCGGACACGCTATCCTGATTCCGAGCCAACCAATCTGTTCTTACTACTTAATACTGCATGTTTGTAGAGAAGCAGTAAATACTAATTCTATGATGTTTTATTTAAACTGACTGGGATTTAACCACAACACGACCAGTGTGGTTCAACAAAAAGAAAGATATGGTCAACTGTGTTACAAACCAATAATATGAACATTTTATTTGTTTGGAAGTTCTCATCCATATATCAATTCCATGAGGAGCCTTGGTGCTGGTGATCATATGGATTTTCAACTACATGTATTTATGCAATCAGTGCATCACCACAAACGTTGCGTGTTCGAATCCCACTCAGGCGAGGTGTACTCAATACAACATTATGTGATAAAGTTTGTCGTGGTGTTTTCTCCGGGTTCTTCGCTTTCCTCCACCAATAAAACTGACTGCCACGGTATAACTGAAATATTGTTGAAAGTGGTGTTAAACACCATAACCCTAACCCTAACACTCAGTTCCATGATGCTCATTTGTCAATCATTATTTCTTACAGAATTTTCAAAGAGGTGTTTCAATGTCTGGATTTGACAAAAGAGTGAGTGAGTGAAAGATTGGTGTTTAATGCCAAGTGAGCAATAAATAG
>NZ_JAQRMS010000206.1 GCF_028599055.1 Candidatus Thioglobus sp. | reverse complement strand
TCTTGTAATAATATCGTGGCGGTCAGTTTTATTGGTGAAGGAAAGCGGAGCACACATCACAAAGAAAAACCACAGACCAGTCGCAAGTCATTGACAAACTTTATCTCATAATGTTGCATCGAAAACAGCTCTAAGCGAACTCCGTTCATAACGAGAGGTGTACTCGATGCAATATTAAGCGATACAGTTTGTCAGTGAGATGCGACAGGTCGGTAATTTTCTCCGGGCACTCCGGTTTCCTCAACCAATAAATTTGACCACCACGATATACCTGAAATATCTGCAGAGATGATGATAGGTGATGGATTTTCATGTTAGAGTGTTGCGTTGGCTGCTTTGGGGTGCTGTTATAGTGACAACCGGAACATTTTAACCGTAATGAAAGCGAAGAGGCTTGGCGCCGTAAAATCTGATTCAAACCACCATTTCTTTGGAAATGCCTGTATGTACGTACCAAGTGAGGATCATTACGGTTGTCCCATGCAGTTTTCCGGTTGTTGACTGATTTTGTCTGTTTTTGTATAATTATGATTTTTGACTGTCCCTTTGGAAGATTGTTCGGAGTTCGGTAATTTTTTTTTTTTTTATTACCCTTATTTCTCATTCACGACTTACCATCGGGTTTCACTGTAACTAGCTTAACATGACTGGTGTCACTAGTGAAGCAGGCACTACCTACCCTTCCGGAGCACCTGAGTTCGGAGTTAGGTAATTTTGTTATTATCCTTATTGTTGAAAGTGGCAGTAATCATTATAATACAAACAAAGCCAACCATGTTAGAACTCATAACACAGTATGACATCCACGAATTCTTTCTTAAATTTATTCACTACCTTAAGAAAAGGTAAGAAGTAGGACATAATTTTAAAATGTGTAATCGTAAATCAACTTCGGACTTTATCACCAGTTACATACACTACAACAAAAAGCTTTTAATAGATACAACATAACATGTAAGAAACCATTATTTATTTTTCAGGGATCAGCTATGAGTCTCAAATACAGAATATCATACAAACGGAAGGATCCCCCGCTAGAAAAAGTTAACGGACAAACGTCGTCGACAGAATGTTTTCCGTCTGATGGTATTAACAATGCTGTTTTCGAAGACGAATCTGCAGTAACAAACCAAACAAGAGAATACGATACTGACATACGAAGACCAGAAGCAGTAAATATATCTCTAAATGATAAAGGACAAAACAAGGAACCAGACCAAAATTGTGAATCAGAAATAAGGTATGATGCAATACAACATTAATTTTTTTATATATTAAGCTTCCATAGATAGGAAACCGCATAGATGGTGTAATGATCATCGTGCTCGCGTCGTCATCGGTATATCGTAGGTTCGAGCACTGATCAGGTCAAACGACAGACTTTAAATTTTGATACCTAAGTACGTAACATTAAGGAGTAAGACCAAAGATTACTAGGCTCGAAATCAGGATAATGCGTCCGAAAGGAGCGACACGTCTGTCTGTGGACTGTTACGCGCGATATTGGTGACACTTGACGTTACATATAATTAACGTTGAAAAGAACGTTTCGCGTCTTCTGTTTCATTGTTTACTTCTTCCTTATTTGTGTTAGCATACCGTGTGTTTGGGTTAGGATGGAGGGAGTGTGGGTGTGCTCTTTTGTGTGTTGTTTTTCAAGGTTTGATATCGTTTGTTTGTTTTTAGCTTCGCTTTTTTAATTTTTTTAATTTTTTAAAAATTTTAATAGAAAAATATAGAAATAACGCGACGTTATTTTGCCGTCGACAAGAAAAAACGTTTACTGGACAAATTGGGTAACCTTCTACAATTTTACGTAGAGATCGTAATTTTTACCCG
>NZ_JAQRMS010000205.1 GCF_028599055.1 Candidatus Thioglobus sp. | reverse complement strand
CCGAACTCGGGCTAGACGCTGCCCAACTCAAACAATTTGACACCTACAAAACCCAATATCAACAATCTTTTGCCATTTATATTGACCCAGCCAAAAAAACCCACGCTGCCACTGAGCAAATGAAAAAGGGTAGCGTCCCCCCTTTTCCCATAACCGGAAATTTGCGAAGCGCAGCGTAGCAAATTGTCCGTGTTTATGCGTTTGTTATGTGTTTTTTGCATATTTATATTTACGTCGACTGCCTTCTTTTACACTAATTATTCGACTCTCTTTAAGCAGAATTCCCAATACACTGTATGTTAAATAATCCTGTTGTTTTCCATCATTATCACTTTGAAGACCAAGATAATGCGCTGAATCAGAATTTGTAATTCCATCAGGGTTTGCTTCTGCAAATTCCTCTAGAGCATCTTTGAGTAAATTTATACCGATTTGAGCCTTATCAATGACGCCAGTGGGAACGTTAATGTTATTTTGAACACGACGCACTGTGCCAGTTGGAATAACAGTGTTATAAAGAGAGCCACCAGCATCAATAGTGCCGAAGCTTGATATTAACTCTGATTCGATTTTTAATGCTTGTGCTTCAGTTAGATAACTGACCAACTGTGACACCATTACCTCTTTTCCACTTTCCATAATTTCTTTAATGAACACTCCTTTGCGTGTTTCATCAACGTTTATGATGTGGTTCCATGCTCTACTTCCCGTTCCTTTGCCAATATAAAATATTTTTGCAGGATTTGACCGTGGGTCTTTTAGTGCATAGACGTAATACGAATTACTCAAGAATGGCTCCTATTGTTTTTACACATAACGCCCGCATTTGCGGCTGGTTTGGAGCGTAGCGGAAAACCAGTCCGGCAACATGCGCTTGTTAGAAGTTTTTTGGTCGTGTAATTTCATGGAACTCCATACATTCCTTTGCTTTCGCATAAACTTCACAAACATCAGTCCATTGGTAGTTTCGATGAAAAGCAAGCACGATCATTTTTAATGTTTGGTACCCAATCCCGAACTGCTGATCAAAATCATGCTCAAATTCAGACCAATTCGGTTCCTTTCCTGACTCAACTATACCTTCAAATTTCTCAAATATATCGTGAGCTTTATCGAGGTCTTTGTCATCCCAATTCATAGCTATTATAAGTGTAGCAATCGGGTGTTCGCGAGAATCTAGGGACTCACCTACTAGGCCCATTTGATACTTAAGTTTGTTAATTTGTGACTGTAAGTCTTCCATAGTCAGACCCTCCTCAATTGATTTCCATTAGGCGTTCATTACATAGTTGGATTGTCTCTTGGAAGACAACATGGAGATTGCTACTGTTTTGCTCTGTATCGTTTCCTTGCCTAACTTCATGAAGTAAGCCATTTGCTGAGCTTAGCTTTTCTTTAATATCGTGATCTTGGGACTTTTGGTTAAATCTATTCATTGCTTGATCAAGCCGCTCTTGAACGGAATCGCATATGTTTACGATGCTTTGCCCTCGACCACCAGATTTTAAAAGTTTTCGGCAATCCTCCTGACCCCGTCTCAATATTTCACCTGCCTCTGAAATTGATATTTTTCTGAGATCGAATGCAACTTGATCTTTATAGCGCTTAACTTTTCTAGCCTGCCACAAAGTAACCGCAGTACCTATCGCGGTAAGTATCGTTCCTATCCATGTAATTACATCACTGCTCATTTATTTTCCTACTTGTGCAGGCTGGTTGTACTTCTAACGCCCAAATCACTTGACGTAAAAAGTGGCAGGGCTTTTGCGACAGCAAAAGGCATGACGCTTTTTACGGTCAAGTGGATTTGATTGTTATGTGTAATTATTAAGCACACCATATATT
>NZ_JAQRMS010000204.1 GCF_028599055.1 Candidatus Thioglobus sp. | reverse complement strand
ACAAAATTATATATCAAAGGTGTTTGATTCATTTATTTTGGTGTTTAATGCCATTTTCAGCTATAGCATGGTGACCAGTTTTAGTGGTGGAAGAAGTCAGAGTATCCGGAGAGAACGACCGACCATTGGCAAGAAACTGGTAAACTTTATCACCTGCGGATGTGAGTCGAGTGCAAAACCAGGCATGAACCCATGCCGTATTGCCGTAGGTAATCTAACTACCTAGCTCATTGAGCCACCCGGGCAATTAAAGGGATTTGAATTCTTGTTTTAATACTCCACTTGGCAGATAACTGAAATACAAAATGACACCTGCCTAATCCAGACTTCTGTACAAACCAAATATCAAATAAAGTCAAATTGTAGAAAATCTTTGTTAATTTGACCTGTATAAACTGAACACCTGCCTGTTATGAACACAAAAGCTGGTCTCAATGAGGTTAAGTTTAGACAGTTTTCGCTGTTTTAGAATAATTGTAAGAATTATCATACTTACTTTGCTTGGGAAATAACTCTGGATTTTTCTAATAAATATTCTGTAATTTTAGCTGAAATAATAAAGATTGTTTTGTCACGGATTATGATGCTTCATGAATATTATTCATATAACAAGTGATCTGGTTTGTAAGTAGATTAACACGATGGATGCCACTAGTCTTCCCAGAGCACCTCAGTTCACCGCCTGTTTTTAGTGAGGTTCGTGTTACTCGATCTTTAGTTTTACATGTATGTTTTGTAGATCGTTGTTTGTCCTTTTGTACCTTTTCTTTTGGCCATTGTGTTGTCTGTTCTTTGATAAATGGATTCTGATTACCTCCCTTTGGTATCTTTTGACCATTGTGTTGTCTGTTCTTCTTTGATAAATGGATTCTGATTACCTCCCTTTGGTATCTTTTGACCATTGTGTTGTCTGTTCTTCTTTGATAAATGGATTCTGATTACCTCTATTTGGTATCTTCAAACTCTTCTTACTACTTTTTAAAGCATTATTTCACAGTAAAAAAACAATAATAATAATAATTTGAGAAGAGGTTTGTAGTTGTACTAGAGATATCGGAAAACTGAATCAAAATATTACTTATTCTCCAGTAAATACACACCACCAATGACAGTTCTGTTACTTGTATATAACATCTGTAGGTATTAGTGAAGATCCCCCCTCTGTAGCCCTCTCCTGTGATACATACCACCAATGACAGTTCTGTTACTTGCATAGAACATCTCCAGGTATTAGTGAAGATCTCCCCCTCTGTACCCCACTTTTGTGATACATACCACCAATGACAGTTCTGTTACTTGTATAGAACATCTGTAGGTATTAGTGAAGATCCCCCTCTGTACCCCTCTCCTGTGATACATACCACCAATGACAGTTCTGTTACTTGTATATAACATCTCCAGGTATTAGTGAAGATCTCCCCCTCTGTACCCCACTTTTGTGATACATACCACCAATGACAGTTCTGTTACTTGTATAGAACATCTCTAGGTATTAGTGAAGATCCCCCCTCTGTACCCCTCTCCTGTGATACATACCACCAATGACAGTTCTGTTACTTGTATATAACATCTGTAGGTATTAGTGAAGATCCCCCTCTGTACCCCTCTCCTGTGATACATACCACCAATGACAGTTCTGTTACTTGTATAGAACATTTCCATGTATTAGTGAAGATCTCCCCCTCTGTACCACTCTCCTGTGATACATACCACCAATGACAGTTCTGTTACTTGTATATAACATCTCTAGGTATTAGTGAAGATCCCCCTCTGTACCCCTCTCCTGTGATACATACCACCAATGACAGTTCTGTTACTTGTATATAACATCTGTAGGTATTAGTGAAG
>NZ_JAQRMS010000203.1 GCF_028599055.1 Candidatus Thioglobus sp. | reverse complement strand
TTGAATTGTCATTTGACAGTTCAAATAATAAGTCCATAAACTCTCTATAAACAAACCTCAAAATTCACACAAAGCTCTCCATAAGTAAACTTCAATGTCCATAAACATTCCCCTTTAATGCGAAAAACAAGCCTTTTTCATTGATGCTAGATACTCAATCCGAATAAACACAGATGAATAATGTTCCACGAAAGACCAGTAATTCAGAAAAATACGATAAAATCATGAGCAGCTGAATGAAAGACAAAATAAATGCTCGCAGTAATATGATTGATAATTGATTTATATTTGGTGTTTAACGCCACTTTCAGTAATATTTCAGCTAGATATCATGGTGACCAGTTTTAGTGGTGGAAGAAGCCGGAGAGAATCACTGACCATGGGCAAGCAACTGGTAAACTCGCAGTAAGATGATACGTGTGTTAGAAGATTACATATGCATGTTTTTGTAGCATTTCCCAAAGAATAAAAGTATTAAGACAATTGGAAAAAAACTTATGATGGTCAACAATGTCACGAATATCACCATGGCAAACAACCACCTGTCACCTCAACTCACGATGACATGAAGATAAGTGTGTGTATGTATTTGTCTCTTATAAGGGCCTATGACAGGAAGGAGGGGTTAGGCGATACGTCGGTCTGGGACCCGGAGAGCCAAGAAAAGGCATATGAATCTCTGAAGGGTCTCATATCGTTAGCCATAGACGGTTTAGTGTGATTTTTTTCTTCTTTTCTGGGGGTATTGTCATCTATTTTTTTTTATAAATACAATAGGGTGAATTTCTCATACACTAACGAAAATTTACGAGTGTCTTTAGTGGACCACCAATTCTCAATTTTGAGAGAAGTCTCAGCCTGTCCCCGGGGTCACAAAGCAGTCTTGCAAGTTTTCTCTTGGAGACTCTGTCTGTTATAACCTACATGTTCTACATGATATGCGCTAATAACGATCTTTACCAAGTTCGTTATCGATTTGACGTTGCTTCATTTTCCCTTTTGGAAAATTTAACGTCATATTTCTTTAAATATCGCTCCAAGTTAAATGTCAGGTCCCATTACCAGATGCAATTATCGAATAAAATGTGCAACATTAATTTACCTCGTGAGTTTTATAGTGACAGGTCAATTGGCACAGCAGATGTTTGTCTCTTATTTTAATTGTTTCTATCGAATGCAATTAAGCATTTAAATCCTTTGAAGATAGAGGAAAACAACTTTTTTCATGATTGAACATCTTCATCAATTGAAAGGAAATGTTGAAGATAACAAATGGGTAATCGGAAGCCGTAATTAGAAACAGACAAAGCAATAGTCAAGAGTAATAAAAATCACAAAATGCATTCACTAATCAGCAAATAAGGAACCTTTAGATTATTTTTTGCTTACCTGTGCATCTAGGATGTTGTGTTAACAGGCGAGTCAAACAATAAAGTAGTATGATATTTTTTTTTAAATCAGCAAAACACAAATCAGAATAGATTGAGCAGCAAAAACTCCACAGAAACAGACATCACAACACTAAACAAAAATTAAAACATTAAAACATTTAATTTGAGCAACAGGAAACTCACTGACTCAAAAACGGGGGTGAAATGCTCCACTAGAGACACCCGTCGTGTTGCTCTGGATACCAATGAATTTGACATATGCAAGATATCGGTGGTGATTGGGGACTTAGTAATCTGTATTATGTAATAACAAGTCATGGAGGCGACCATAAAGCTTTCGATGTGAGGACTTAGTAATCTGTATTCTGTAATAACAAGTCATGGAGGCGACAATAAAGCTTCCGATGTGAGGACTTAGTAATCTGTATTCTGTAATAACAAGTCATGGAGGCGACAATA
>NZ_JAQRMS010000202.1 GCF_028599055.1 Candidatus Thioglobus sp. | reverse complement strand
GATTTTTTAATTGACGACAAAACCCTGCAAGCCACTCGCCTGCAACTCATTATTGCCACCAAGCAAGTATTGGCTAATGGTTTGGGACTGTTGGGCGTTTGCGCACCTGAAAAAATGTAAAATCAAAATATGGATAATTTATCTCGCATCAAAATTAAGGGTTTTAAATCGATTAAAGAATTAGACTTGGAGATGAAACCGATTAATGTGCTCATTGGTGCAAATGGCTCGGGAAAGAGTAATTTTGTATCTATTTTTAGATTGCTTGAAAATATTCACAATAAAAGACTTCAAAAATATTTGATTAATGGTGGCGGTGCAGATGGATTTTTACATTTTGGGAAAAAGGTTACAGACAAAGTTTCACTATATGTAAAGATAAAAAATAATGAATATTATGCAGAATTATCAAAAAATGATGAAAACGACACACTGGTAATTACTGATAGTGCGGGTTTTTATTCCACCCTGTCGGACGTAAATTATAATCCATCTATAAGTTATGACTCTTTTGAAAGTGGCATTTCAGAAAGCGACAAACCAATTGTTGTACATTCTAGGGATTATTTAAAACAATGTAAGCTGTATCACTTTCATGATTCCTCCCCATCTGCAAAATTTAAGTCTTATCAGGATATAGGCGCCAATCAATCCTTGTCAAGTTTTGCTGAAAATTTGGCGCCATTTTTATACAGATTAAGAGACGAGTTTAATGTTGATTATCAAAATATTGTGAGTGCGGTGCAAACCGTTGCGCCTTATTTTCAAGATTTTGATTTTAATATTAAAGGTGACAATATTCTTTTGCGCTGGCAACATGTTAATGATTTGAGTAATCGGGGATTTTCCGCACAATCTTTATCAGACGGTACAGCACGTTTTATTTGTATGGCGACACTTTTCTTACAGCCTAAGGATATGCGACCTAAAACCATTGTGTTAGATGAGCCAGAAATTGGTTTGCATCCAGCTGCACTTGCTGTCTTATCAGAAATCATCCAAGCCATTGCAAACGATGGCTCGCAAGTAATTATATCTACTCAGTCTGTTGAGCTTGCTAACTATTTTGAGCCTGATGACTTTGTTGTAGTTGATTATGAAAATGGCGAGTCAAAGTTTAAAAGACTGAATAAAAAAGATTTGGGCAATTGGATTGAGAGCTATCGAGTTGGAGAAGCTTGGAGCGAGGGTCTGTTGGGCGGTGAACCAAAATGGTAAGATTGTTAATTTCGGCAGAAGGACATTCGGAATATAAGTTTATAAATGAGGCGGTTGTGCCACATTTGGCGCAATTTCAAGTTTTTGTAACAACTCAAAACATGAAAGGTAATATTAGTATTGATAGGGTTAAAACCAAACTTAATAAGTTAATTTATAACCATGATTTTGCAACCACTTTGTATGATTTTTATGGATTTAAGAGAAGAGGGTTGGAAGGCAGTGAGACCAAAGAGACGCTAGAACAAAAAATAAAAACAAGCATTGAGTCCAGCCAGCAATATAAAGTTATTTCTTATATTCAAATGTATGAATTTGAAGCATTGCTTTTTAGTGATGCTGAAATCATGGCAAAAAATCTTAATGTCTCACAAGATTGGATTGGTGAAATTTTAGATGAATTTAACGATGTAGAAAAAATCAATAATTCTATAGAAACCGCACCATCAAAGCGCATTGCAAAAAATGCAAAATATATTAAAACACAACATGCGCCAAAAATTCTACAAGAGATTGGACTATTAAAAATTCGTGAAAAATGTCAAGGCTTTAATGCTTGGTTGACGCAATTAGAGGGTTTGGGTGGATGATCAAGCACAAAGACTTCAGGCACTAGATACCTCCCGTTCTTTTTTAATCCAAGCGCCGGCAGGTTCAGGCAAAACTGAATTACTC
>NZ_JAQRMS010000201.1 GCF_028599055.1 Candidatus Thioglobus sp. | reverse complement strand
TGAAACTTCACTGGAATGATTCTTGGGATGTGTAGATATGCAATTTGGGTTTGAAATTTTCAAAATGGCAACTGTTGTCATGGTAACTTGGAAAATTAAATTTTGTGTATCTGATTGTAATGAAACTTCACAGGAATGATCCTTGTGATGTTTGAATTATGAATTTCAAAACATTGAATTTCAACTCGGCTATGGGTTCTCACTGTTGATACCTTTTGTCCCATCAGGGATGAAGCAAATAGGTGAGTAAGTTAGTAAGTAAGTAATGGGTTCTCACTAACTGAGTTTGTTTGGGACTCTATGTAGTCAGAAGACTACATGAACTTTGACAAGACGAACGTAAGATACCCATGTTAGAAGGAACATTCAGAAAAGGGACAATCACTGGACTTTTACTGGACTTGCCAATATGGGTAACATATTTTGTTTGTTTTCGTTCTGTATCTTGTGTGCCCAATGTCACCAGTTTTTCTGGATTGTTCATACTTGATTGCCCCATCATTTTCTCTATTTTTTATGTCATTGGTTAGTCCTTTCCAGAGTTATGGTTCTTTATTGATTTTGTTGCCATCAATACTTACACTGTAACAAATTGACGAGCTTCATTATCAAAAATATGTCACAAATTACCAAATAATGCAATGCTTCACGAATGCATGCAGCGCATTGGTGAGTTACAACATTATTCGGTCATGAATGACATAAATAAATTTTTGATTCACCGAATTTAATATAAAATGAAATTAACTCGATATTATGTGTGTAGCGTAGAGAAATTCTATAATGTGTATTGCTTCAACAGCAGCGGAACCATACAAAACGGTCAAAGAAAAGTAGCTTCAACATCGAAATGACGGGAAATGTAACAAGAGTGAAAATAAAAACGATTATTTAACTGTGAAATAAGCATTTTTATTTGACTCTAAGAATCCTGTATTTCTCTGCTATCAGTATAATAAAGGACATTAATGTTATGGGGAAAAAACTCTTGTGTAGTAACCATTGTTAGAACTGAGTTTTGGAGAATTCATTTGAATCATAGGTTTAAAAAAAGCAAAAAAAGCAATAAAATGTTATTTACAAGTCCACTTTAATAATGAAATCGGTTATAATGAAAAATATGTTATATTGAACAGATTATTTATCCCCTTCAACCCCATTGAGTATGTATCAGGTCTGGGTTAGGGGTTAAATTTATGGTGTTTAATGCCACTTTGAACAATATTTCAGCTATATCGTGGCGGTCAGTTTTATTGGGGGAGGAAACTGGAGTACCAGCAAAAAACCACTGACCTGTCGCAAGTTACTGACAAACTTTATCACATAATGTTATATTGAGTACATCTCGCCATGAACGGGATTCAAACTCACAATTTTAGTGGTTACTGTCTTTGATTGCACAGGTAGTTGTAAATCCAACTACCATATGATCACGGCCATGATTGCCCCTATAAGGTCTGGTTATATAGAAGTATGGCTATAATGAAAAGATTTCATGTTTTATATGTGGACTAGGACTGTTTTAGTTCATCATTTCACACAACAGATGATCTGACAGAGACCTCTCGACAGTGATGTAATAGTTTGGCTGTAGTTCAGTAGATCATAGGTTTGATTCATGGTCATATATTATATGTGGACTAGGACTGTTTTAGTTCATCATTTCACACAGTAGATGATCTGACAGAGACCTTGACAGTGATGTAATAGTTTGGCTGTAGTTCAGTAGATCGTAGGTTTGATTCATGGTCATATTTTATATGTGGACTAGGACTGTTTTAGTTCATCATTTCACACACCAGATGATCTGACAGAGACCAGCTTGACAGTGATGTAATAGTTTGGCTGTAGTTCAGTAGATCGTAGGTTTGATTCATGGTCATATTTTATATGTGGACTAGGAC
>NZ_JAQRMS010000200.1 GCF_028599055.1 Candidatus Thioglobus sp. | reverse complement strand
CCCAGAATAACATCCAACACATAAAAAAATTACTACCGTTGCTTCCTTCCGGACCTGGCGGGGTTTGTAACCATTTATTGCAGGCGCACCCTAAGCACTACCAAAAATTATTTTACGCGAATTAATCCATCGAGATTTTCAATTAGAATATAAATTCATATTGTTAATTTTTACTTGAAACTTAATCACAAATAGAAAGCAACCACTTCTCAAATTTCTGAATATTTTTATTATTAATTCTAGACTTTGGATAAACCAAATGATATCCGGGGGATTTAAGAACTTTATCTTTATAAATTCTGACCAGTTGGCCAGAGGCCAAATCATCAGCCACAAGTGCACTTCTAGCAATAGCAACACCTTGTCCAGCAATCGCAGCTTGAACAACTAAGTGCGATTGGTTTAGAGTTAATTCTTTATTGTTTTTAATATTTACATCTAACAGCTTGGCAAAATCATCCCAACCAGGCTCAACAAATATTCCGTATGCTTCGAACACGCAATCAACAGAATCATGGATTAATGTGTGATGCTTGATATCACTAATCTTATTGAAGTTATATTTCCCAGTTAATAGCTTGGGGCTAGCAACTAGAAACATAGCCTCATCCATTAAAAACTTTGCCTCTAAACGCTCATCGGCTTGATGTCCAAAACTAATACTTAAATCGTCATTTTTAAAATCACTTAAGCCTAAATGCGCATTAATATGCACATCTATATCTGGATGTTGTTTATTAAAATCACTTAAACGTGGAATAAGCCACTTAATAGCAAGCGATGGCAAAATACTAATAGTGAGAATACTTTTTTCTGTGTTTTTTCTTAATTCATCTAAAGTATTACTTATTTTGTCTAAGGCGGAATTAACCGGATTTTGTAGCGCTATTCCTTGTTCAGTAAGTTTTAGCTGTTTATGTAATCTATAAAACAAATCAAACCCAAGGCGTTGCTCTAATAGCCTTATTTGCTGGCTAACTGCAGCTTGACTAATAGATAGCTCATCTGCAGCTTTAGAAAAACTTAAATACTTAGCAGCAATACTAAAAGTATGTAGATTGTTGAGTGGCGGTAATTTGCTTTTCATTTGCATAAGAATACCTTATGCTAAGGATAAGTATTTATCGTTTGTGAAAAATATGTTTTATCCTATAATTATCGATATGAATATAGAGTATTTTTTATTGTTTTTTGGATTAATGTTTCCTTTGGTTTTCAGCCCTGGCCCAGCTAATATAGTTTTTGCCATCTCTGGAATGAAACAGGGTGTTAGAAGTTCAATTCCTTTAATAATAGGGGTGGACTTGGTTTTTATTGTTTACTCTTTACTGATAGGTTTTGGTTTGGGTGAGGTGTTACAGCGCCACCCAGCTTTAATTTTTTTATTTCAATTGTTTGGTGCTTTGTATATTATTTACTTGGCTTATAAATTTATAGAGGTTAGTAAAGCAAAGGCATCTCCTGATAAAAAAATATTCACCTTTAAAGATGGGGTTATATTACAAATGTTGAATCCAAAAGGATGGACAATGTTGTTTTTAATGTTCTCTATATTACTTGATGGTAGTTTTGATCGTAACACACAGGTAGTTGTGCTTGTTATTATGCTGGCAATATTGAATGTGGCAACTCATTTTATTTGGGTTGCTGCTGGTAGTTATATTTCTAAATGGACAGATAATAAAAAAATAGAAAAAATGCTAAATTACTTTTTTTCTGGCTCATTATTATTAGTTGCTGCTTGGATTTTAATAAATATTTATTGAGAGTTGATTTCTAGCTGGTTATTTCCCTAATCCAAATATAGAAATTGCTAAAATAGTGTTATCCCTTACCCCATATGCATTTACAAAAAATAGCCGCCGAACCTATGGGTGGGACTAATATTTTTTACAAACGCATATGG
>NZ_JAQRMS010000020.1:8267-16311 GCF_028599055.1 Candidatus Thioglobus sp. | reverse complement strand
AGCCTCTTTGACAACTTAGATTATGAATGTTTAGTGATGACACGGCATGTGGCTGCTTACCAAAATTTATACCAAGGCGATGGTTCAACTTCTTTGACTTTTTTAGCTTCTTCAGCTTGCTTCGATGCTTTAGCCTTTTTAGTCTGAGCAGCTATATCTGCAGCTGCTTGCTGATCAGCTAATTGTTGTTTAAGTTTGTCAGCTTGTGCTTTTTGTTGCTGTTTGGCTTTTGCTAATTCAGTCTGTTTTTTTAAAGCTTCTGCAGCTGCTTTTTCTTGGGCTAGTTTTTCAGCTGCTTTTTCTTGGGCTAGTTTTTCAGCTGCTTTTTCTTGGGCTAGTTTTTCAGCTGCTAATCGTTGTTGTTCGAGCGCTTTAGCCTCGGCCATTTTTTGCGCTTTAATTTTGGCTTGCTTAAGTGCTTCAATGGCGGCAGCTTCATCTGCTAATCGCTGATCTTCTAAGGCTTTTTCTTTGTCGGTTAGTGCAGGTAGGCTAACAATGCCCGAGGTATCAATGTTGCTTAATTTACCTTGGTTGAAGTCTAGCGTTAGGCGATAACGAATGTCTTCTTTTTCATGCAGGGTGGAATGGTTAATATAGTTCCATTGGTTATTATGAAAAGAGTCAACAATACTTGGTGAGCCGATCAAATCCTGAACTTGCGCTTGAGACATACCTAATTTAAGTTGATTAATCTTATAGCGATCTAGTACCGAACCCTGATGAATGTCGTCTTTATAAAGTGTTGGTAAAGATAGATCCGGCATAATATTAGGCATATCTGGCAGGCTTGGCATCTCAGGCAAAGTTGGCATAGAAGGGGTGCAAGCAGAGATAAATGGTAATGATAATGAGAATGCAATCAAAGTTAGTTTGTTCATTTGTGATTAATTGATTAAAATAGTTAGGGATTATTTTTCTGATTTTACCTCAAGGATGTGAATATGGACGCTCAAGATTTAAAAACGGCAGGACTTAAAGTAACGCTACCCCGACTTAAAATTTTAGAAATATTAGAAACCAGTGAAAAACACCACCTAAGTGCAGAAGATATCTATCGCGCATTGGTTATGCAAGGTGAAGAAGTGGGTGTTGCCACGATTTATCGCGTGCTGACTCAATTTGAAGAAGTGGGCATGATTAACAAGCTTAATTTTGACAATGGTCAGAGTGTGTATGAGTTATCAAACACCGAACACCATGACCACTTGTTATGCGTTAAATGTGGAAAAATTGATGAATTTGCTGATGAGGTGATTGAGAAGCATCAACACGACATTGCTAAAAAACATGGTTATCAATTAACCGATCATTGTCTATATTTATATGGTCTATGTCAAAATTGTCAGTAAACCCCTAGTTAATGATGGAAGATTTTATTCTTAGGGCGCTGATTGCAGCGCTGGGAATTTCCATTATCGCCGGTTCTCTGGGTTGTTTTGTTATCTGGAAGCGTATGAGTTATTTCTCTGAATCCATTTCTCATTCAGCCTTGTTGGGTGTTTCTTTAGGTTTGGCCAGTGGGCTGGGCATTCATGTGGGTTTGGTGGTGATTGGTGCAATATTTGCCGGGTTGATCGTGGTATTGCAACAGCGCAAAATTCTATCAAATGATGCTATTTTGGGTATTTTTTCTCATTTAGCTTTATCTTTGGGTATTGTGGTGCTTAGCATTGTGAGTGGCACCAATACTGATTATTTTTCTCTATTGTTTGGTGATGTTTTATCCATTAACAATCAGGATATTATTTGGATTTACGCTATTTTGGTTGTGGTGGTAGGGCTGTTATTAATTTTTTGGCAGCGGTTACTATTGTTAACTTTGAATGAAGAGTTGGCCGTTTCTCAGGGACTTAATCGCACCAGATATCAGTTGCTGTTTATGGGAATGATTGCATTAACGGTTTCAATTTCAGTGCAGGTTGTGGGCGTGTTACTCATTACGTCGTTATTAATTATCCCACCTGCCGTGGCTAGAGTATTCGCTCGCACGCCACACACCATGGCATTTCAATCAATTATTGTTTCGATTGCTGCGGTATTAATGGGGTTGAGCGCTTCTTTATTTTACGATTTGGCCACCGGTCCAATGATTGTTATTGCGTTAGGTGTGTTGTTTATCGCCTCACAACTATTCGTTAAAAAATTAGGCTAGGGCGTTATTTAATTCGGTTATCTGGTTGGACAAGGCAATGCCTTGCACCTAAAGAAGTGAATTAATCCTAGTAATCTTGAAACAATGGCTACGTGAATTAAATTTAGTTGACGCTAGAAAGGCTTTGCCTTAGTAGAAACAAGTTTTTAAGCGAGTGCGTCGTTTAGCTCTGTTAGCTGGTTGGTTTGCTGTTCTACAATTAAAGGCTCGATAATTGCTTCTAAATCACCTTCCATAATTTCAGCTAATTTGTATAAAGTTAGATTGATACGGTGATCAGTGATACGCCCTTGTGGGTAGTTATAGGTGCGAATACGCTGAGAACGGTCACCACTACCAACTAATTCTTTACGGGCAGAGGCTTGTTCTTTTTGTTGAACTTGTTGTTGCGCATCCAAAATTCTAGACGCTAAAACTGACATGGCCTGTGCTTTGTTCTTATGCTGAGAGCGGCCATCTTGACACTCTACCACCGTGCCAGTTGGAATGTGGGTAACACGCACAGCAGAGTCGGTTTTGTTAACATGCTGACCACCAGCACCACTCGCTCTAAATGTATCAACGCGCACATCACTCATGTTAATGTTAATTTCTTCAATATTTTCAACTTCCGGCATAATAGCAACCGTGCAAGCAGATGTGTGAACGCGTCCTTGGCTTTCTGTTTCTGGTACGCGCTGTACACGATGGGCACCAGATTCAAATTTAAGTTTTGAATAAACATCGGTACCACCTATGCGAGCAATAATTTCTTTGTAACCACCATGATCACCCACATTCGAGCTCATAATTTCCATTTGCCATTTTTGTTTTTCGCAATAGCGAGAATACATTCTAAACAGATCGCCTGAAAAAATAGAAGCTTCATCGCCACCGGTTCCCGCACGAATTTCAATAATAATATTTCTTGAGTCGTTAGGATCTTTAGGGAGTAAAGATTTTTTTAATTCTAAATCAAGACGCTCTAAATTTTCTTTGGCTTCGTTAATTTCATCCTTGGCCATGGCTTTAATTTCAGCGTCATCTTCCTCTAGCATAAGCTTGGCGTCTGCTAGATTTTGCTCTGTGGCCAAATACTCTTGATACTGCTCATTAACTGGAGTGAGCTGTGAATGTTCGATAGATAATTCTCGAAAACGTTTCGCGTCGCTCGCTACCTCAGGGTCACTTAGCATGGCGCCTACTTCTTCTAGGCGCATGGACATTTGTTCTAATTTAGCAAGAATTGATTCGTTCATTATTTTTTAATATTAGGCACACAACCTTCACATTGAGATAAATCCACATGATCGGTTTGTTTGATGTTTTTAAAAGTAGTATGTAGTATTTTGTTGGTTAGTTGATCGGCTAATTTTTTAATAATTTGCTCGCCATCGCCACCATTGTTGAGGCGCTTAATCGCATCCAAAACCACCTGGTCTTTAATTTGATTGGCGCTGGTTCGGTAGCTTTGAACCAGCTGTTCATTTGGCAATACCGCAAGCCATTGATTAAATACTTGCGCTTGTTTAATGATAATTTCTTGTGCCAATACTTTTTCTTTTTCACGCGAATCAACATTATCGCTAACCACTTGTTCTAGGTCATCAATGGTGTAGAGATACACGTCAGCTAATTGACCAACTTCTGGCTCAATGTCGCGCGGAATGGCAATATCAAGCATAAACATTGGCTTGTGTTTGCGTTTCTTAAGGGCGCTTTCAATTAAGCCTTTGCCAATAATAGGCACGGAAGCCGCTGTTGAAGAAATGATAATATCTGCTTGGTCAACAATTGAAGAAAACCGCTTTAAGTTGACTGATTGAGCGTTATATTGTTCGGCAATTTTTTGTGCATTTTCAAGAGTTCTATTGGCTACAATCATATTACGAACACCTTTTTGATGCAAGTGTTGAGCGCATAATTCAATCATTTCACCTGCACCAATTAACAAAACAGTTTGTTCAGATAAATCAGTAAAGATTTTTTCACTTAGTTTAACGGCGCAATAGGCAATAGAAACGGGCGATGAGCCAATTTGTGTATCAGTTCGTACTTTTTTGGCTGTTGAAAAAGCATGTTGGAATAATTTTTCTAATTTTTTATCAAGTGTCCCAACTTGTTTGCCAGCGTGATAGGCGTCTTTAAGCTGACCAAGAATTTGAGGCTCACCCAACACTAAAGAATCCAGACCACAAGCAACATTGCAAATATGCGCTAAGGCTTTATCATCTTCAAAATAAACCAAATAAGGGTCAATCTCTGCTCGACTAATATTGTGCGTTTGAGACAAGTAATCGCTAAGTATTTCTTGTGGATTGCCAGTTTCAATAACGGCGTAAATTTCAGAGCGATTGCAAGTTGATAAAATCACACAAGCGGCAACACCTGGAAGTTCGTTGAGTTTTTGTAGTTCGTCGGTTAATTGGTTTGGCGCAAATGCGACACGCTCACGCACCGCAACTGGTGCTTGTGCATGATTAACACTTAAAATAGCAATGCGTGACATAAACCCAAATAACAAAGACAAATAAGCGCTTGATTATACCCAAATCAAGGTTTTTAGGTATTTGCTATTAGCACGACAATGTTAGAATAGCGCACTTAATGAAAACACTACTATCACTACTTCTTTTGTTACTATTGTCGAGCTGTTCCACGCTACCTGTGCCGCAGTCAAAAACAACACTGATTGACCCTCAAGGTAGTTGGCAGGTTAACGGTAGACTATCTGCAATTGTTGATAACAAGGCGCAACAATCAAGTTTTAAACTTAAATTTAATGGAAAGGATTTTGATTTAACCCTGACTGGTGTACTGGGAATAGGCCAGATGAATTTAACTTCAAGCGCATCAAAATTAAGGGTCGATGGTCAGTTAACTCAACTGAGTCTAAATCAATTAATGACACAAGAGTTAGGTTGGTATTTTCCTATTGAGCAATTAAGATATATTATTTTTGAGCAGCAGTTATTGGGTGACAGCCTTTGGCAGTTGCAGAGTGTTAAACTTGCGCCAGGTCAATCAACCAAAGTGACAAAAATAGCCAAACTAAAGCATTTAACCAAGCCTATTAAAATCAAGCTATTGTTCCAAGAAATTCTGTCCAATTAAAGTTAAAATGACTAAAAAATTCCTTAAATCAAAATGATAGAAGAAGATTCCTTAGTAGCAGGACAAGATCAAGGTGGCGAAGATATTGTCATGACCTCTGTGCGCCCAGACAACTTGTCAGAATATATTGGTCAAGATGATGTTAAGTCACAAATGGCGCTGTTTATCCAGGCAGCAAAAAAGCGTCAAGATGCGCTTGATCATTGTCTAATTTACGGCCCACCAGGATTGGGAAAAACCACTTTGGCTAATGTTATTGCCAATCAAATGGGTGCAGGATTTAAACAAACTTCAGGTCCAGTAATGGAGCGTTCAGGTGATTTGGCAGCAATTTTGACCAAATTAGAACCTTATGACGTTTTGTTTATTGATGAAATTCATCGTCTTAATCCAGTGGTTGAAGAAATTTTATACCCAGCATTGGAAGATTTTAAATTAGATATTATGGTGGGCGAGGGTGTGGCAGCGCATTCTGTACAGCTTGATTTGCCACCTTTTACTTTAATTGGTGCGACAACACGTGCTGGCATGTTAACGTCGCCTTTGCGTGATCGTTTTGGTATTGTTCAACGTTTAGAATTTTATAATCATCAAGATCTGCAAAAAATTGTTCAACGCTCTGCCAGTATATTGGCCATTGAAATAGAGCCGAGTGGTGCATTAGAAATTGCTAAGCGCTCGCGAGGCACCCCTAGAATTGCTAATCGATTATTGCGTCGTGTGCGCGATTTTGCTGATGTTAAAACGAACGGAATTATCCATCAACAAATTGCTAATGAGGCGTTAAGCACGCTTAAAGTGGATGAAGCAGGCCTTGAGCAATTGGATAGGGATTATCTATTAATTATGACGACTAAATTTGCTGGCGGCCCTGTTGGTCTTGACACCTTAGCAACTGCCATTGGTGAAGAGCGCGGTACATTAGAAGATATGGTTGAGCCTTATTTAATTCAACAAGGGTTTATCCATCGAACGCCTCGAGGTCGAAGTGCGACTAATTTGACTTATCAGCATTTAGGTCTATCTAAACCCTCTAATCATCAAGACTTATTTAATGAGTAATTTAAAAGTTCGGGTTTATTATGAAGACACCGATAGTGGTGGTGTTGTTTATTATGCAAATTATTTAAAATTTATTGAGCGTGGACGTAGTGAACTACTGCGGAATTTAGGTTTCGAACAAGATCAATTAATTGATCATCAAAATATCATTTTTGCCGTAAGATCTGTACAAGCAGATTACCTCTCACCAGCTCGATTTAATGATTTACTTGATGTTGATACACAGGTTAAAGAAGTGCGTAAAGCCAGCTTGATTTTTTCACAGAAAATAATGGATCTAGGGAAAAATAAGGTATTATTTAAAGCACAAATTACCGTTGCTTGTTTAAATGCGCAAAATTTTAAACCTTGCGCTATACCAAGCAACATTCTGGAGAAATTAAATGGACAGTAGTTTATCAATTTTTAGCTTAATTATTAGCGCAGGTTTTGTGGTGCAAATCGTGATGCTGGTCTTGGTGTTAATGAGTATTTATTCTTGGACGATTATCATGTCTAAGAAGAAGGCATTAATGGACGCTAATAAAGACGTTAAGCGTTTTCATAATAACTTTTTAACGGATACTGACCTCTCTTTGTTACATGGTCAAATTCCAGAGCAAGTGTCAAATCGCACGCCGATGGAGCATATTTTTGGTGCGGGTTATGGCGAGTTTACACATTC
This sequence comes from Candidatus Thioglobus sp., assembly GCF_028599055.1. Classification (GTDB taxonomy): domain Bacteria; phylum Pseudomonadota; class Gammaproteobacteria; order PS1; family Pseudothioglobaceae; genus Thioglobus_A. The sequence goes on along the minus strand of NZ_JAQRMS010000020.1, from coordinate 9,337 downwards.
GACTTCTGCCTCAAATCAAGCATTAGTGCTTAATTCTGAACGTGCTTATCGTTCTATGAACACAGCTGTTAATAACGAAGTTGATCGACTTGACCATGGTTTAAGTGTACTGGCTATGATTGCCTCTTCAAGCCCTTATATTGGTTTATTTGGTACCGTTTGGGGAATTATGCATTCTTTTATCGGCTTGGCATCAGTCAAGCAAGCAACCATTGCAATCGTTGCGCCAGGTATTGCAGAAGCCTTGATTGCAACGGCGTTTGGTTTATTTGCTGCAATTCCGGCAACCATTGCTTATAATCGACTCATTACTCAAGTAGGTGAAATTAACAACAAATACACCTCGTTTGTAGAAGAGTTGTTTGTTACCTTCCAAAGACAGAAATAGCCCAACTCAATGATTGAATTACCACAACGTCATAGGCCTCGTGTTGATGCAAACATCAACATTGTTCCGTATATTGATGTCATGCTTGTGTTGTTGGTTATTTTCATGATGACCACGCCTATCATTGAGCAAGGTATAGAAGTTGATTTACCGACGGCTGATGCCAAGATGGTTGACTTTACCGAGCAGCAGCCAACCATTGTCACCATTAACAAGGATGGCGATTATTTCATTAACTCTCTCAATGAAGACGATTCGGAAGTATCCAAAGGTGAAAAACTGCCGTTGGGTGTTATTGCAGGACGTGTTAGTGCGCGTTTAGAAATATACCCAAGTATGAAAGTGTTTGTTCGTGGCGATGCAAATGTTGCATACGGTTCAGTGGTTTCATTGATGTCTTTCTTGCAGAAAAATGGTGTGAATAAAGTCGGCATTGTGACCGAATCAGCCGAGCAAAACTAATGAAAGAGTGGCTGTTAAAAAGAATTAAACTTCCTAAGATTGCCCATAAGCATCCAGTGGCTTTTTGGACGGCGATTATTCTGCATGTTGCACTATTGATTGGTTTGGTTTTTTCTAATGTTCAGCGTTGGGAGATTCCTAAACAAGCACCAAAATCATCTGCCAGCGCCATTCCAAAAGCTGTCACCATTGATCTCACCGAAATTAAAAAAGAAAAACA
>NZ_JAQRMS010000020.1:0-8167 GCF_028599055.1 Candidatus Thioglobus sp. | reverse complement strand
TTGAAAAGCTAAGAAAAGCTGAAGCCAGTAAATTTGAAAAAGAGCAAGACACTCGATCTTTAAAGAAAGAAATTCAGGCTGAAGAGGATCAAGAAAGAGAAATTGCTCAAGAAGACATCTTGAACGAGCTTAAAGCGAATTACGTTAATCAAATCGCTTCACGAGTTAAAGAAAAATGGCGTTACCAAGGTGCGAAAGACGATTGGGGTTGTGATGTTTACATTTTGCAAGATATTAACGGCAAGGTGCAAACGGTAAATTTACAGTCATGTAATGTTGAAAATAATGCCAAATCTAAGGCGTTTAAAGATGCGATAGAGCGCGCTGTGTATAAAGCATCTCCATTGCCACCAGCACCTGATCAAAGTGTATTTGACCGTGAAATTTTATTCCACTTTAGAGTGAATTAACTCATGGATACAATAAATTTGAATGAGCAAGAGCAAGCTCAGTTAACCCTGCAATTGACCAAAATTTTAGAAAATTGGAAACTAGAAGATGCAGATCAGCTTACTTTGCTAGGTTTGCAAGAGACAATCAAGCCCAGGCACTTATACCAATATCGTCGAGGTGATAAATCATTCAACTTCGATGAAAAGACCGTAAAACGCAGTCAAATGATTTTGGGTATTTACGAATCATTAGGTACCACTTTCCCAACTAATAAGGAATATGCTGGTGTTTGGCTTAAACGTACGGTAAAAAAATTCAAACACAAAACCCCGCTAGAGTTGATGTTAAGTGGTGATACAGGCATGAACCGTGTATGGCATTTTTTAGACTGTACGCAAGGGTGGCGTAGTTGAATCAGATCGAAGTTATCACCCAAACCGAAGCGCTGTATACACTTAGGGTGTTGACCAACAATACGGATGTATTAGTTAAGGAGATAACCGCGCTAGCAAGTAGCAATAAAGCCCAGTTTCAACACGCACCCGTTATTTTAGAAATTGAAGCGCAGCATTTTCAGGCAAATGAGCTGGCGGTTTTGATTGAAATTTTGGCACAAAATGAAATGGTTGCTGTGGGTATTCGCTCGCGTAAGCAAGAGTTGATTGATTTTGCAAAATTTTCAGGCCTGGCGGTTTTTGGTAAATCGTTATCAAAGGCCAGCAAGTCTAAAATCAAGGTTAAAACCGTTGAACAGCCTGTTTCAAGTGTGCCAAACCCTCATCAAGATAAAGCTTATCAAGCGCCGAAAATTATTGCCAATAAGGTTTATTCATTTCAGCAGATAACTTCTCACGATAGAGATTTGGTACTGTTATCTAACGTAAAATCAGGTGCTGATATTATGTCATTTGGCTCTATATCAGCCTATAAAGAGGTGCAGGGAAATTTATTTGCCGGCATTCAAGGCGATGAAAAAGCCACTATTTTTGTTCAATCATTTAATGCTGAATTAGTTTCTATTGCAGGCGTTTACAAGAAATTTGATGTTGTTCCTACTAAGCTCTATGCACGTTCTGTGATGATCGACTTGCTTAATGATCAACTTAGATTCCAAATTATTTAAAAAGCTATTATGAACACACAAGATTTTTTATTAGAGCTCGGTACAGAAGAGTTACCACCAATGTTATTGCCTAAGTTATCAAAAGCGTTAACAGATAATGTAGTGGCTGAATTAAAGCAATTAAATCTTGAGTTTTCAACGGTAGATTCTTTTGCCACGCCGCGTCGACTGGCAGTATTAGTGCACGATCTTCAACTGCAGCAAGCAGATCAAATCATTGAGCGCAAGGGCCCATCGGTTAGTGCACCAGATCAGGCGGTAGCGGGTTTTGCAAAATCTTGCGGTGTAGAGCGTTCAGAATTAGCACAAAAGGCATTCGGCAAAGCTGATTATTACTTTTTTAGTAAAGAGCAAAAAGGGTTGGAAACTCAAGGCTTGTTAGCGCAAGTGGTTGATACTGCTATTAAGAATATTCCTATTGCTAAGCCAATGCGCTGGGGTGATTCTGATATTCAATTTTCACGCCCGACACATTGGTTGGTTATGTTGCTAGGCAGTGAAGTGGTTAATGCTTCAGTCATGGGGCTAACAGCAGGCAATACAACGCGAGGTTTGCGTTTTACAGGCAAGCAAACATTTGAAATTACTCAAGCCTCAGACTATCGTCAAACTTTAATGGATCAAGCGCAAATAGAAGTTGATTTTGAAGCGCGTAAAACACTCATTCGACAGCAAGTAGTCGAGGTGGCAAATAATAATAACGCCACTGCCGTGATTGATGAATCACTCTTAGCAGAGGTGTGCGCCTTGGTTGAATATCCACGTGCATTTTCAGGCGGGTTTAGTGAATCATTTTTAGCAGTGCCTGAAGAGGCGCTTATTTCTGCTATGAAATCGCACCAAAAGTATTTTCACATGCTTGATGCGAATGGCAAACTATTACCAAGCTTCATCTCGGTAGCTAATATCGAATCCAGTGATCTTTCAGTTATTATTGACGGTAACGAGCGTGTTATTCGCCCAAGATTGGCTGATTCTGAATTTTTCTGGGAGCAAGATAAACGCCAAACCTTAGAATCCCATCTAGAAAAGCTTGATCGTGTGTTGTTTATGAAATCACTGGGATCAATGAGTGATAAGGCAAAACGTATTGAAAGTTTATCAGGCACTATTGCCACTATGATTGGCGCTAATGAACAAGATGCTAAGCGTGCAGGCTTATTATGTAAAACAGATTTAGTGACTGAGATGGTGGGTGAGTTTGCTGATCTTCAAGGTGTAATGGGGGGTTATTACGCACAAAATGACGGTGAGAGTGAATCTGTTGCCAAGGCAATTAGTGAGCACTACCATCCGCGCTTTGCTGGTGATACATTGCCATCGACTCAAGAGGGTTTAGTGGTTTCCATTACTGATAAGCTTGATACTATTACCGGTATTTACGGCATTGGCCAAGGGCCAACTGGCTCTAAGGATCCTTATGCATTACGTAGAATGGCATTGGGCTTGTTAAGAATTATGGTGGAAAGTAAGCTAGACCTTAATCTTAAGTCGCTGATCAGCGCATCACTTTCAGCACACTCGAGCGAGGTTGATACCGAGTGTGCAAGTGCTATTTACAAATTTATGATGGATCGTCTGCGCGCATACTACAAAGAGCAAAAATTAAGTGCTAAGGCTTTTGAGGCAGTACTAGCGGTTAAGCCAGAATCCCCGTTTGACTTCCATCTTCGCGTGGAAGCATTGGATATTTTCACTAAAGATGATGCCTCAGCGAGTTTAATTGAAGCCAATAAGCGTATTGCTAACATGCTTAAAGATCATCAAGACTTATCGACCGATGTTGATCAATCAGTATTAGTGGAAGCGGCGGAAAAAGCGCTGTACGCACAAACGGTTGAAGTGGCAAATAAACTATCGCAATCAACTGATTATGCAAGCAACATGCAGCAACTTATTTCACTTAAAGCAGGCATTGACACTTTCTTTGATGAGGTGATGGTGAATGCTGATAATGCCCAGCTTAAAACGGCACGTTTAAGTTTGATTAATTGGGTTAGGTCTTTATTCTTATCAGTAGCTGACGTATCGCATTTAAGCTAGACCCTTATGAAGGCTTTAATTCAGCGGGTAACGCATAGCAAAGTTGAAGTAGACAATATAACTGTTGGCGAAATTGACCAAGGTTTGTTGGTGTTTATTGGCATTGAAAAGGCTGATGAAAAGCCACAGATTGATAAAATGATTAAACGTCTGTTGTCTTATCGTGTGTTTTACGACAATGAAGATAAGATGAATTTATCGGTTAGCGATATTAAGGGTGGTATCTTGGCTGTTTCCCAGTTTACTTTGGCTGCTGATACTAGCTCGGGCACAAGACCAGGCTTTTCAACGGCTAAAGCGCCAGCTGAAGCTAAGACTCTATATGACTATTTTTTAACTCAAATCTCTGTGCAACATGCGCCAGTTCAAAGTGGTGAGTTTGGTGCTGATATGCAAGTATCACTAACCAACGATGGGCCGGTTACCTTTTTGTTATCATGCTAGATTTGATCACGGATTTAATCGCACAATATGAAGATATGCTGGTGTTAATTGGCATTATCTCGGCGATTGTTTTTGTTGTGACGCTACTATTAACCCCCTATTTACTCGGACTAATTGCCAGTGATTATTTCACGATAGAAAATCCGCATAAACTAGAAATTAAGCATATTGGTCATCTTGTTGCAGTAATTATTAAAAGTGCTATTGGTCTCATGTTGCTGCTTGCAGGAATTATTATGTTAGTTACGCCAGGACAAGGTGTTATATCAATTTTATTAGGATTATTTCTAATGGAGTTTCCTGGTAAGCGCAAACTTGAACTTAAGATTATTAACCACGATCCAACATTTAAAACCCTAAATTGGCTTAGAGCAAAAGCCAACAAACCCCCATTCAAACGATGAAAGAAAGACACATAATTGGCTACACGTTATTAGGCGCCATCCTAGCATTTTTAATTATATTTTTATTTACCCGCGATGTGGAAATGCCTAAAAATCAAGCCATGCCTTGGCAAAGTTACGTTAATGAAAATCAACAAACTGTTGTATTTGACTTAACCATGGGGCAGAGTCGCTTAATAGATGCGGCGCGCCATTTTGGCACTGAAATTAAAGCCTCATTATTTGAAAATGAAGGGGTAGAGCCAGAGCTAGAAGTGTATTTTTCTAGTACTAAAGTGGGCGGTATTAGTGCTCGAATTATTTTAAATTTACTATTGGATGATCAAGCTATTGAGGCGTTATCACGTAATATTGATGAATCTATGTTGATGCCATCTGGGGTTAAAAACACCACTTTTACCCCAGCAGGTGAGCGTTCTATGTCAAGACTAAAGATCAAATCTCTGACATTCATACCGAGGGCTAATTTGGAAGAAGCAGTGATTGAGAATTTATTTGGCAAACCGACAAGTGTTGAGCTTGCCCCTGAAGGTTTGTCTTATTGGCTTTATCCACAAAAAGGTTTGCGTATTATTGTTGATAATGAGCAAAAAGAAATTCTTGAATTTTCAAATCAGTAGGGCGTAGTGATGAAAATGTACGGCATAAAGAATTGCGACACCATTAAAAAAGCAAGAAAATTTTTAGACGCACACAATATTGAATGTGAATTTATTGATTTTCGCGATCAACCTATTGACGAACCAACCTTACAAAGATTTGTGAATGCGATCGGTTGGGATAAGTTAATCAACAAGCGTTCAACCACTTATCGTCAATTAACTGACGCACAAAAGGCTAACATCACCATAGAATTGACGTTAAAAAACCCAACTCTAATTAAGCGACCTGTTTTAGTAACAGGCAGCGATATTAAAGTTGGGTTTAGTGAGAAAAGCTATTTAGAGTTGGTTTAGCTTTTTGCCTGCTGCTCTTCGATTTCCTTACGAACGACAGCCATATCAAGCTCTTTTGCTTTAGTTAGCACCGTTTCTAGATCTGCTTCAGCCATAGCGCCAGGCTGTTGGAAAATCGCAATTTGCTCTCTAAAGATCATTAAAGTAGGGATTGAACGAATTTGAAAGCTACCCGCTAATTCCTGCTCGTCTTCCGTGTTGATTTTAGCGAAAGTAACGCCGTCAATTTTTTCACTCATGGCTTCATAAGTTGGCGCAAATGATTTACAAGGACCACACCACGGTGCCCAAAAATCCAAAATAACAATATCGTTATTTTTAATTGTTTCATCAAAATTGTCTTTGTTTAATTCTAAAACTGCCATGGCACACTGTCCTTATTAATCGTTAAAAATTTAAGTATATCATATAACCCTTATATGTATGGAAAAAAGCCGTTAACTGTTAAAATATTTTTATGAAAACTCAGGGGTTGATTCTGGCTCACGTGTCACAAGGTTTTGCCTCTGTTGTAAATACTTTGTAGTAAACTGTTTTGCAATTATTTATATTTAAATAGCCAATGAAAATTTTAGGCGTTGATCCCGGTTCAAGGATAACTGGATTCGGATTGATAGAAGCGCACAAGCTTAAATTTAATTATTTAGCCAGTGGCTGTATTCGCACCAAAGGTGAGTTGACTGATCGTATCACTACTATCTTCTTAGAAATTGATCAAATTATTAAGCATCACCAGCCTGATATCGTGGTTATTGAGCGTGCCTTTATGCGCCCTGACAGGCCTAACCCGGACGCTGCCATAAAACTAGGGCATGCACGAGGTGCGATTATTTCAGCCGTAGGGATGAATGAAGTTGTTATGGTGGAATACAGTCCGAATCAAATTAAAAAAGCAGTTGTTGGCAAGGGTCACGCAAGCAAAGATCAGGTGTCTTATATGGTGTGTGAGTCTTTAAAACTTAACAAAGCGCCACAAGAGGATGCGGCAGATGCATTAGCGGGTGCTATTTGTCACGCTTATCATTGCCTTTAGTTTTTGCCGAAGTAAACCTTAATATTACCAAAGCCGTGTAGTTCGCTTACAGTTTGCTTTAGTTTATTTAAAATTTCATCAGGGCTATTGTCGTTTTCTAGGCATGACAATGGCAGGTAAAAATCTACATGAATCTTGCTATCCAAGTAATGCAATTGAATTCTACTAATCTCCCCATCGCATTTGTTATTAAATAAAGCTTTAGTTAAGATACCCAACGCTTCTGCACGTTCGGGTAGATTTTCGTAGGGTGCAACTGATTCATCATCTTCCACGTCGATGTGTACAGTAACGTCGGTTAATTCTTTTAAGCATTGTTTGGCGACACGCTCAACACTGACACTAATAATATGTCCTTCACTAACACTTAAGAAAGGGTCAACTTGCACATGTACATCGGCTGAAATAGTATGGCCAATTTTACGGGTGCGTAATGAATGTACGCTATTAACACCGCTAATTTGCCCTAGTGCGTAGCGCAATTTTTCAATTTGATCGGTGTCAATTGAAGTATCAACTAATTCTTTAGTAGCGCCAGATCCTAGTTCCCAGGCAATGTAAACCACCATTAAGCCAACTACGATAGCGGCAACAGCGTCTAAGTAAATAAAGCCAAACGTTGTGCCTAAAACACCAGCGAACACAACCACAGAGGATAAGGCGTCGGAACGATGATGCCAGGCATTGGCTTTAAGCATGTCGGAATTGTATTTTTTGGCAACGTTAAGCGTATACCAATACAGCATTTCCTTAGAAAAGATAGAAATACCTGCTACGCCTAATAACAAATTAATATGAGTTAGTTCGGCTGGGTTGTTAAGTCGATCAAAACCGTCAAAAATAATGCCAGCACCAACTAAGGCTAGAATAACTGCTAAACCTAATGTGGCAACAGTTTCAAATTTTTGATGTCCATAGGGTGATCTTCGTCGGCTTCTTCATGGGCATGTTTGGCAGCATAGAGCACAATACCGTCTGATAACAAATCTGAAAATGAGTGGATACCATCCGCAATCAAGGCGCCAGAATTACCCAAAATGCCAGCAATAATTTTAAAAATAGCCAAAGTCAAGTCGACAATTGCACCGATAAAGGTGATTTTTTGAGTGGCTTTGGTGCGACTAAGAGAGTTCACGGTTTCAAAAATCATTAGTAATAATGCCTGTATTTTATGTTATTTATCCTCAAATAACCGTTAAATCACAAAACCTTTTATTCAAGATCGAGTGGTGATAAGGATTTTCTTTGAGAGATATTTTGAGCAATATGCGTGTAGATCAGTGTTGAGCTTGCATGCTTATGGCCTAATAGTTTTTGCACAGTTCTGATATCGATTTGATTTTGCAAAAGACGAACCGCATAAGAGTGTCTAAAGGTTTGTGCAGTTACCTTGAAGGGTGTGTTTGCTTTCGTAGCGGCAGTTGATATGTTGTAATTAAGTGTATTGCTAATAATAGACATTCTAGTAAGCATCCCGTCGCTATTATTGCATAGCTGTTTCATGGGGAATAGGTAGCTCTCATCAGCATCAACCTTGTTAAAGAATTTACTTCTACTATCTTTTGTGTGCATTTGTGTTACAAAACTTATGTGAGTATTTAGCTCAGATGAGATTTTAGTTGGGATGGATAACACTCTAAAATGTTTAATATTAGACACAGTTAATTGATTTTTGTTCGTATCAATATCTTTGATTTTAAGATTAAGCGCCTCACTTGACCTTAAGCCACAACCATATAGCAAATAAACCAACAGTTGATATGAGCCCTTT
>NZ_JAQRMS010000002.1 GCF_028599055.1 Candidatus Thioglobus sp. | reverse complement strand
CGTTAGCACTTAATGTCAAAACAACTTCATCGCCTGGGTAAAACCAAGATTGGTTGACACTGGATTTGCTAATGGCTAGTGCGGGAATGCTGAGTAATAGTAAACAACTACCAAGGATTTTGTTCATGATTGTCTGTTGGTTGGTTTAGTGGAATCATTAGTGTTCTTAGTTTTTTGTTTAGTGCTTTTTCCCATCGTTGCTGTTTGATGGTGCTTAGCTTTTGTTTTTGCTGTTGTTTATTGTTAGATTTACCTTTCTTTGGTTTTTTTTGAGGCGACTTTTCTTTCTTGTTATTTTTTTTGTCTTTACTTTTTTTTGATTTTTTTCTTTTTTGTTTTTTGAGTAATGCTAGATTAAATTCAGCATCTTTATCTTTGCGTATTTTTAATGCTGCCTCGTAACTTTCAATCGCCTCATTGATTTTGCCTGATTTAGCAAAAGCATTGCCTGAATTATACAAACGATCAAAATCTAATGACTTGTGTTTGATGAGCTGATACTTATCTAGGGATTGTTGATACAAGCCTTGTTTGTATAAGCTGTTAGCCTGATTGAGTCGCGCAAAATCATTGTCAACGGCGGCGAATTTTTCACCAGCAAGTTTAAAATCTTTTTGTTCGTAGGCTGTATTTGCTTGATAAATATTAAGAAAATCAAGCAAGCCAGCTTGAGCATTAATAGGCAATAGTAATAAAAAAATAAGCTTCATGATTTTTTCGGCAGCGAGAAAAATGCCATGAATAACAATAGCAGTGCCAATATCAGCGGATAGTAAAACAGCTGACGTTTTTGGATAATGGTAGTATTTTTTTGGCTTGAAAGGGTTTTAAATTTGTTGATGAAGTTTGACAAATCGTCATTATTCAATGAGAATTTTAAATATTTACCATTAGTCTTTTTGCTCAATTGTTTAATAGCTAGATTTTCTTTTACAATAACTAAATTGCCATTAATATCCTCCAAAATTCCAGTTTCAGTATGGATGCTACTACCCTGTTGAGTTGATACATCATAAATAAACACTTGAATATCATGCTCGTTGGCAAAGTCAATTTCATTGCTGAAATCCTCACCTTCACCCCCATCTGTTAATAATAGCAATTGCTTGGTTGAGTTTGCATCAAATAAGCCGTTGGCTGATTTTAAAATGCTACCAATGCTAGTGCCTGTTAGACTAATGCTATCTAGGCGTAGATTTTTAATGAGAAACTTTAAACTTGACAGATCATCTGTTAACGGTGAAATTAAGAATGACTGATTGGCAAAGCCTAAAATTGCAACGCGAGAATCAAGCACCTTGTCTAAATTGGTTAGTAGTTTATTTTTCGAAAATTCAAACCGATTAGGATAGATATCATTAGCCAACATGGACTTGGACATATCTATGGCCACAACAATATCACTCAAATGTTTATTAAGCTTGATTTCTCCCTCTTTAAGGGTGGGTTGGCTTAATGCCAATAATAGCAGCATTAAGCTTATTAGCAGCAGCTTAAGTCGTGTTTTGGTGGTGGTTTTATGACGATTTAAGCTAATTTTTTCTAGCACTTCAGCAGAAAAAAGATCTTCAATGTGGCTGCCTTTGCTATGGATAAAAAACCAAAGCAAGGCGGTTGGTATTAGCAGGTATAGCGGTATTATTTGTTCAAAATCCATGTGTTTTTCCGCCAGAAATAAATCAATAATAATAACAATGCTAAGCCAATTGGATATTGAAAGTAATAGGTTTTTTTCTCATATTTATTGAGATTAATATCACTTTTTTCAAGTTGGTTAATTTGTTGGTAGATTGCCTCAATAGCCTGTTTATTGTTTGCTGTAAAAAACTTTGCTTGTGTGCTTTGAGCAATGTAATTCAATACGTCGCCATTGTAATCTCTTGGGTCGCCAACGGCGACCGTATAAACCTTGATTTGATTTTCTTTGGCGCGTTCAATCGCCATTTCTAAAGGGACGCTGTCGGTATTGTCTCGCCCGTCGGTGAGTAAAACAGCAATCCGCTCTTTTGACTTGGATTTGTTGAACAATTTAACACTTAAAAATAGCGCCTCATATAAGGCGGTTTTGCGCTTACCAGCGACACCTATGTCGATATTGTTAAGCATTTTAATCACGCTTTTTTTGTCATAAGTGAGTGGTACAACGGTGTAGGCAAAATCAGCAAAAACGCTTAATGCTAATTTATCAGTAGTTCGCTTGGCAATAAAATCAGCAATAATTTCTTTAACAATGGTAAATTTGTTATGACTGGCCATTGAACCCGAGGCATCCAAGATAATGGATATTTCATGACCCTGGGTATTGTCTAATATAATTTGTTCGGTTTTAATTGGGCTAGCGAGACCAATGATGATTAAGCTAAGAATACAGAGTCTTAAGCTATTAAGCAGTATTTGCTTGGATCTGGCCAAGCTACTCACCAGAGCGACATTTGGAAAATAAATAGCGCGTTTTTTCTCTTTGCACAAAAACAGGCAGGCTGCACTAGGCAAGATAATCAACAATACATAAGGGTATTCAAAGCTAAACATGAATAAATGCCTTAATTTTTTGCACCAGGGCTGGGTCAAGTTCAGCCACCTGTGGTTTGTATTTATACTGGGCTAATTCGTGGTTAATTTGATTAAGCTGATTGGTGTTATCTGCATTAGATACAACGTGTGCATAACGCTTAAACGTATAAGCAGTTTCCTTGCTATTAGAAAAATCAAGGTTGTGTAATTTCTCTAAAGCTACTGCGATGCGCCTGTCTTGCGTTGATTTAAAAAACTTCCAATAGCTAAAGCCAATAATTAATAGCAATGCTAGTATTAAGCTGGCAGTAACAAACAGTGAGCCATCCTCAATATTAACTAACGGTTTAATGTCTTTTAAGCCTTTCATTAATGTAGCAACTGACTGAGCCTTATAAAGGCATCATCATGCGTATAAAGTTTGCCAATATTTATGCCATGTATCATGCACTGATTAATAAGCTGATCATCAAGTTGTTGTAGTTTTTGGTTAAATTTCAAGGCTAATTGTTTATTCATATTGGCCTCAATACTAACGTTATCTGAGGCGCTTACCAAATCTAACTCTGCTGCAAACCTAGGGCTTTCCTCAAGTTTGTCACGAACCATTAGCGCGTTAGCTTGATGTTTATGAGCGATGCGAGAAAAATCAAACTGCTGATAAAAATCGCCAATAATAAATACCATTGATTTCGCTTGCTGCAATAAGTAATCATCCAATGATTTAAAATTAGATTGAATGGTTAACAAATCCCAGGCAAGTATTTTTTCAATCATATTTAGCACATCGCCAGTGTGTTTAAGCTGGTATTCGTATTGTTGTTTTTGATTAAAAAACACTAATTTTGTTTGATTGTGCTGGCGTATAGAAGAGCAACTCAGCAAGGCAATTATTTCAGCAATCAGTTCGCTTTTTAAGCGCTGAGAGCCAAAATGCAAGCTACCGGAAAGCATGATGCAGATCACCACGTTAATTTGTTTGTTTTCGTTAAAAATATTGGTTTGCAGTTCGCCAGTTTTGCCACTGGCACTAAAGTTTATTTTGCGAATGTCATCGCCTGCTTCATAAGGTCGAATTTCACAGAAATCTAGGCCGTCACCGCGTATTTTGGATAACGCTCCTGCTGATTTATTGGTAAAAACACATTTTTTAGCACGCAGTAGAATCTCTTGAGCTAACATAATGGCAAGTTAAGGCGTTTTGATTGCCTTGAGTATTTTCTGGATAATTGATTGTGCATCAACCCCTTGAGCTTGCGCCTGATAGCTAAGCACAATTCGATGTTGTAATACTTCGATTACCACACTGGCAATATCAAGCGGGGTGACAAAATCATTGCCGCGTATAAGCGCCTTGGCGCAGCTGGCCTTAAATAAATCAATACTGGCTCTTGGACTGGCACCAAACTCAATCAGTTCTTTAATGTCAGATAAACCGTAATTTTCTGGATAGCGCGTTGCAAACACAATTTCAATAATGTATTGCTTAACCGCTTCATCCATATGCACTTGATTAAATGCTAAACGTAGCTCGTTGATATCTTCAATATTGGCCACTTGATTAACCGTTTCAAATCCGTTAACTGCCACTCGGTTAACAACCTCCAGCTCTTCTTCTGGTGTATTGTAGTCCAGAGTTGTTTTGAGCATAAAACGATCAAGCTGAGCTTCAGGCAACTGATAAGTGCCCTCTTGTTCAACAGGGTTTTGTGTAGCCATCACTAAAAACGGTTCATCAATTTTAAAGCTCTCATTGGCAATGGTCACTTGCTTTTCAGCCATAACTTCTAGCAGTGCCGATTGCACTTTAGCAGGCGAACGGTTAATTTCATCAGCCAGTAATAAGTTAGTAAAAATTGGCCCTTGCTTAATGCTAAATTCGCCACTTTTTGGATTGTATATTTGCGAACCCGTTAAATCACTAGGTAATAAATCAGGAGTAAACTGTATGCGCTTAAAGTCAATGCCCAGTGCTTTTGCCAGTGTGTTGATTGCTGTAGTTTTTGCCAGTCCTGGTACACTTTCTACCAAGATATGCCCACCAGAAATCAGCCCAATCAATAAATTATCAACTAAGCTTTCTTGACCGATAATAACTTTTTGAATCTCGGATTTTATGGCTTCGATCATGACGGACATCTGGGACTACTTAGCCGGATAGGCTGATTCTAGTTGTTCGTAAAGCTGTTCGGATGTGAATTCTGGATTATCATCCATGATATTAAAGGCAATTACGTTATCTTCAACCTCGCCCCACATCTTCACATAAGAGCCATCTTTATAGCCGTGATCTTGTCTGAATGTATTAAGCTGGTTTTTAACCAAATAGCGCCTGTAAAGCTCAGGTACATCCATTTCCATGTGTGCAATGGCCTGGAAAAACAAGGCAAATAATTGGTATAAAGAATTTTGTGATTGGTCAACATTAGCACTTGCTGCAGTGGCAATCATTTTTTCTAAAATTTCCACCAATTTTTCAGGATCAGTGTCACGCTCAGGCTGCATATCGTTATAAATTTCTGCAAAGCCCGCATCACCAAAATGAATGGCTTCAGACATCAGAAAATGCCAAATATCAACCAACTCTACTTTGGCATTATCAAGATCAGGTTTGGCTTCAATATCCTTCCAGTGCTTCCAGTTGAATGAGTCAATGGCTTCAGCGGCTTCCATATAAATACAACGTAACCATGAAATCTGACGCCCTTCTTTGGTAGCGCCTTCAGTCCAAATTGTGCCGTTCGTAGCATCGTTAAGTTGCTGTTGCAACTCAAACATTTGTTTAATGTAATTCATAAAATTAGTTGGTGTTTTAAATCAATCGTTGCTCATCATTATATAGTGACAGTCTTGCAATTTAAGCTTGAAATGGTGTGAGTTTTATAAAGCCTGTAATTAGTATTCCGATCAATAAAGCAATGCAAATTGGCACAATAATAAGTGTGATGGCTATTTGCGGTATTATTGTTAATTGGGCACCTAAATTAGCCAGAAAATGCAATTGCTCAACATTATGAATGATGATTGAGCCACCCACCATAAGCATTGCAATCATGCCAATCCAGCCTAGAGATTTCAATACTTTTGGCATGGCTTTAATCAGTAGGCTTCCCAGTGTTCTATACAGGTTGTTTTGTTTTTCTATTAGATAAAAACCCACGTCATCCATTTTGATAATCATGCCAACAATGCCGTATACGGCAAAAGTAGCGATTAGGCTAACAATAACTAATACACCTAGTTGTGTTGTAAGGGGTTCAGTTGCAACCGAGGCAATGGTTAAAGCGATAATTTCAATTGAAAGGATGGTGTCAGTTCTAACGGCTGAATTAACAGTTTGATCTTCAGCAGCACTTAGATCTTGCGTGTCGGGCATAGAGTGCTCATGAGTGAGTTTGTGGGCTTTGATTAATCCTAATTTTTCACCCAAAGATTCAGTGCCTTCGTAAGCTAAATAGGAACCGCCCAGTATCAATATTGGCGCCATAATCCAAGGTGCAAAGTAAGTGATCAATATAGCGATCGGAATCATTAGCGCCTTATTGCGTAATGATTTTTTGGTAATTTTCCAAATAACCGGTAGTTCACGCTTAGCTGCTGTATTGCTGACGTATTGAGGAATGGTGGCTGTATCGTCAATCAAAATACCAGCTGTTTTAGATAGTGATTTGGCAGTTTGGTTGGCAATGTCATCAATTGCACCTGCTGACACCTTAGTGGCAACCGCTGATAAGTCATCAGCAAGTGCACCAATATAGCTAATTAATCCGGGCATTTTTCCAATCTTGATTGCTTTATAATTTATCCATATGTTAATGATTAATTGCGATCTTGGGGAATGTTTGTCGCCCAATCCTGATGCAGATGTTATGCCACTGATTGGCATGGCTAATATTGCTTGTGGTGGGCATGTGGGTGATGATAAAAGTATGGTTAACACCATTCAACTTGCGAAACAGAATAATGTCAAAATTGGCGCTCATCCAAGCTATGCTGATAAGGAAAATTTTGGTCGAATTAGTCATGATTTAAGTGCTGAGGATTTGTACAATTTGATTCATGATCAGGTGGTTTATTTTCAAACGCTTTGTCATCAGCAAGGCGTTAAGCTTGAATATATTAAGCCACATGGTGCTTTGTATCATGATATGACGCATAATCAATTGGTGCTTGAGGTGATGTGCCGTGTAATTGCTGAGACTGATCCAAATTTGGCTTTGATAGTGCAAGCAGGCAATGAGGCGCATTTTAAAAATTTCGAAAATTTTAACAATGGCGGATTTTTGCACGAAGTATTTGCCGATCGGGGCTATAAAGGCATGTATATGATTGCCAGAGGTGAGCCAGGGGCGGTTTTGGATAATCCGCAAGCCATTATTGAGCAATATCAGCGATTTTCAGCCGATACAAATCTAAAAATTGATACAATTTGCTTTCATAGTGACAATCCAGCCTCTGTTGAGGCATTAAAGGTGCTTAAACATGGTTAAAGTTACACTAGCAGGTGAAAACTCAATCCTTATTTATTTTGGCGATAAGATTGATGCGCGCTTGCCTAAAAATATCGCAAATTTTGCAAATGCCTTAAAAATCGAGTTTTCTGAGTTAATTATTGATTTAACACCGGCCTATACTTCATTGCTGGTGAGTTACGATCTTGGCAAAACTAATTATCTTAAGTTTGCGGCTGATATTGAGCGCCTGTTGAGTGGGTTTGATTTTTCTAGTGCTGTTGAGCGCTCTGAGCTGATTCACATCCCGGTTTATTATGGATTTGAAACTGGGCTTGATTTGGAGCGACTACTGGCTGAAAAAGAGTTAACACTAGAAGCGTTTATTGACATTCACAGTTCGCAAGAATATTTAGTGCATGCGATTGGTTTTAGCCCGGTGTTTGCTTTTTTGGCCGAGGTTGATTCACGCATTCAGGCGCCACGTTTAGCTACACCGAGAATTAAGATACCTGCAGGTAGTGTTGGTATTGCTGATTCGCAGACCGCCATCTACCCGACTGATTCTTCAGGTGGCTGGAATATTATTGGGCGAACTTTGTTGGATTTGTCGCTTAATAATCCAGACAACTTAAACAAGTTTAAAACCGGTGATCGGGTTAAGTTCTACCCTATTACTCGTGACGAATATATTAAGTATGGTGGTGGGTTATGAGTTTTAAGGTTATTAAGCCAGGGTTTCTAACCACTGTTCAAGATTATGGGCGAACAACGCATGGTGCGCATGGCATGAGTCAATCAGGGGTGATGGACGAGCATGCTTTTTGCTGGGCCAATCATTTGCTTGAGAATGATTTTAATGATGCGGTTTTAGAGATAACCTTTGGTGGTGTTGAACTTGAGGCACTTGATGATGCGGTGATTAGTGTATGTGGCGCTGATCTTGATTTTAAAATTAATGACCAAGCTGCACTAATTTGGCATAGTGTAAAAGTTAATCAGGGTGATGTACTGAGCTGGGCGTTGCCAAAGCGTGGCATACGTACTTATTTAGCCGTTAAAGGTGGGTTCAAAACCCCTATTTTGTTTGATTCTAGATCGGTTAATCTACGTGAAAATATTGGCTCAAAGTTAGCAGAAAATGACATTTTAGACTGTGAAAGCTCTTCGCTTGAGTTGGATCATTTTGTTGCACCTCAATACATTCCGAATTACAACCAAGACATTGTATTAAGATTATTGCCTAGTTATCAGTATGCTGAGTTTAGTGAGGCTCAAAGGGCTTTGTTTTTTAATCAAAGCTATCAAATTACCAATGCTAATGATCGTACTGGGTGTCGACTAGATGGTGCGCCTATTGCGCTCGAGCAAGAGAAAATGATTTCTGAAGGGATGAGTTATGGCAGTGTGGAAATTGCCACGAACGGCTTGCCAATTATTTTATTAAAAGATGCGCCAACCATTGGTGGCTATCCTAAGATCGGCACGGTGTTTTCATTAGACTTAGCGAAGCTTGCACAAAAACAGCCACAGACAAAACTTAAGTTTGAGTTAATGGACATTCATCAAGCGCAGAAACAGCGCTTAAAGTTTAATCAATTTTTTCAGATTTCGCCAAACTGATAATTATTAAAAATTTGACAAAACAATTCAGCCGTTTTAACTGTGTCGTAAAGTGCTGAATGCGCTTGTGCATTATCAAACTCAATGCCAGCTTTAGCAATGGCTTTTGCCAGTACCGTTTCACCATAAGCCAGTGCTGATAAGCTAACCGTATCAATGGTTGAGAATTGATGAAAAGGGTTTTTAAGCTTGGATCTGTCACTGGCTGCGTATAAAAAGTTTAGATCAAAAAATGCGTTATGCCCGATTAGAATTGAGCGCGTGCAATCCTGCGTTTTCATTTCACTGCGAATGGTTTTAAACATATCGTTTAACGCGAGTTTTTCATCAATTGCGCCACGTAGTGGATTATTCACATCAATGCCGTTAAATTTTAATGCTGCCGGCTCTAGATTAGCACCCTTAAACGGGTTGATGTGAAAATGCTGCGGCTCTTTTGAATAGAATTTACCAGTGTCGTCAATACCAATAATTACTGCGCAGATTTCAAGCATGGCATCGGTTTGATGGTTAAAACCTGCGGTTTCAATATCAATTACAACCGGTAGATAGCCACGAATGCGCTCGTTAATTTGCATCAGTTAACCTCTTTGAAAAAAATAGAAGAATTGCGCTCATGATTGAAATATTGTTGACGTTTGCTTGGAAGATCGGCTATTTGCATTTGAGTAAAGCCATGTTTGATAAACCAATCTGTGCCAAACTTGGTGAGTGCGAAAATTTTTGAAAATTGACGCTGTTTGGCTTGAGCTAGTATCTTGGTTAGTAACTGACTAGAAAGCCCGGTATTTTGCAAATTCTGCGCCACAGCAAGTGAATAAATCTCACCCATAGCGCCCTCTTGACAATCTTTAAGGCCAGCGCAAGCGATGAGCTGGTTGTTGTCAAAGAGCAAAACAAAGTCATCAATATGTTGCTCAATCTCATGCTTATCTCTGGGCAAAATCTTACCCTCGTCAACAAAGGGCTGGATTAATGTTAGAATTTGACTGGCCTTATCCACAATATGTGCATTCAAAACTTTAATGAGAGACGCCCATTTTAGTCTAAAATTTAAATTTTATTTATTCGAAAACAAGAAAATGAGAAGTGATACAGTAAAAAAAGGTTATGACAAAACGCCACACCGTTCATTGTTGCGTGCAACTGGGCTAAAAGACGAGGATTTTGATAAGCCTTTTATCGGTGTTGCCAACTCATTTATTGAAATTATTCCAGGGCATTATTTCTTAGATAAGGTGGCAGCTATCATTAAAGATGAGATTCGTGCTGCGGGTTGTGTGCCGTTTGAATTCAACACCATTGGTGTGGATGATGGTATCGCCATGGGCCATGACGGCATGTTGTTTTCATTGCCTTCACGAGAGTTGATTGCTAACTCAATTGAAACTGTGATGAATGCGCATAAGTTAGACGCCATGATCGCCATCCCAAATTGTGACAAAATCGTTCCCGGCATGATTATGGGTGCGCAACGTGTTAACGTGCCAACCGTATTTGTATCAGGTGGACCGATGAAAAAAGGCTTTACCAAAGATGGCACTGCCATTGATTTGGCCACTGCTTTTGAGGCGGTTGGCAAGCACGAAACTGGAAAAATTTCCGACGAAGAATTAAAAGATATTGAGTGTAACGCTTGCCCTAGTGGCGGTAGCTGCTCAGGTATGTTTACTGCTAATTCAATGAACACACTAATGGAGGCAATGGGTATTGCTCTGCCGGGTAATGGCACAATTTTGGCACTAACGCCTGAGCGTGAGGTGTTGTATCGTCAAGCAGCGCGCCGTGTTTGTGAAATTGCCTTAATGGAAAACAAAGCAGATCGCGATCAATTCAACATGCAAAACATCTTAAATGATAATGCAGTTCGAAATGCTTTTGCGGTGGATATGGCGATGGGTGGCAGCTCTAATACAGTGCTACATATGTTGGCGATTGCACAAGAGGCTAACTCTGACTTCCAGCTGAGTGATATTAACAAAATTAGCAAAAAAGTCTCACACATTGCTAAGATCTCGCCATCACTTTCAACCGTGCACATGGAAGATATTAATACTGCAGGTGGTGTGAATGCGGTGATGCATGAAATGAACAAACGTGGTGAGGTGTTGATTGACAACCCAACCATTAGTGGTGAAACCTTATATGAAAAAATATCTGGTGCTGAAATTAAAGACACTAATATTATTCATACCATTGACAACCCGTATTCTAAAGTGGGTGGTTTGGCGATTTTGTATGGTAATTTGGCAGAGCAAGGTGCGGTCATTAAAACAGCAGGTATTACAGGCGATCGAGTCTTTACCGGAACAGCTGTGTGTTTTGATTCTCAAGATGATGCGATTGACGGCATTAAATCTGGCAAGGTTGAGGCGGGCAATGTGGTGGTCATTCGCTATGAGGGCCCTAAAGGTGGTCCAGGCATGCAAGAAATGCTTGCCCCTACTTCACTGATTATGGGTATGGGTTTGGGTGATAAAGTTGCACTTATTACCGACGGACGCTTTTCAGGCGCGACGCGTGGTGCTTCAATTGGTCATGTGTCACCAGAAGCGGCTGAAGGCGGCATGATTGGCCTACTTAAAGATGGTGATGAAATTCATATTGATGTGGACGAATACATCTTGAGTGTTAACTTATCTGATGCAGAGATTGCCGAGCGTCAAGCTAACTTTAAACCAATTAAAAAAACTTTAAGCTCTAAATGGTTACAACAGTATCGACTCCTGGTTAGGAACGCTAGTAATGGCGCCATGCTTAGAACTGAGTTGGATTAAACATTAAAAAGGAGGCGAAATCCTCCTTTTTTTATGTCATTTATTAAGAGGATTTTTAATTCTTTTTAGCGACATATTTAAGCCATAGAAATCCAAAGATTCCCGCAAATAGCGAGGCTGATAAAATACCTATTTTTGCTTGAAAAATAAGCTCAGGCGTATTTAAAAATGCTAGATCTGCTATAAATATAGACATGGTAAAGCCAATGCCGCCCAAAAGTGCAACGCCAAAAATTTGACTCATACTGCTTTGATCGGGCAATTTGGCAATTTTTAACTTGATGGCCAGCCAAGAGACTCCAAATATTCCAATTACCTTTCCCAGGATGAGGCCGGCAATAATACCCATTGATATTGGCTCAATAATAACACCACCAATAGAATTAAAGTCTATTGCAATACCAGCATTAGCCAGTGCAAATAAAGGGATAACAATTAAAGCTACCGGCAGATGTAGGCCATGCTCTAATCGGGCAGCTGGAGAGCCTACGGCATTAATTCTATCTTGTATATTGGTTAAAATGGCTTTTTGATTTTCATGCAACATATGGCTTTCGCACATCGGGTATTTGTCGTAATCATCTAGTAGTTTTTTAGTGTCTTTAGAAAAATTTAAAGAGGTTTGTTTTGGCTTTAAGGGTATTGCCATAGCAGCAATAACACCAGCAATAGTGGCATGAACACCTGATTCAAGCACAAAGAACCACATAAATGCACCCACTATAAAGTAAGGCAAAATCATGTGTATGCCAAAACGATTAAATACAATTAAAATTAAAAAAGTAACACCGGATAAAACCAGTGGCAACATATGAATTTGATCAGTATAAAAAATGGCAATCACCAAAACAGCGCCAAGGTCATCAACAATAGCAAGCGCCACTAGAAAGGCTACCAGCGCGGTAGACACTCGCTTACCTAATAGCACCAATACACTAATTGCAAATGCAATGTCTGTTGCCATGGGTATCCCCCAGCCGCCAGCCCCTACTTCATTTGCATTAATACCTAAATATATTAATGCAGGAAAAACCATGCCGCCAATAGCGGCTAAAATAGGCAAAATAGCAACTTTTATGTTTGAAAGTTCACCCACCAAAATTTCTCTTTTTATTTCCAGTCCGATAATAAAAAAGAATAAAGTCATTAGCCCATCATTTATCCAATGATGGATGGTATGTGATAATTTCCATGAGCCGACATTAAAATCTACTTTTGTATGGAATAGATCTGCGTAATTTTCTGATAAGGGAGTATTGGCTAAAATTAATGCCAATATCGTCATAAACATTAAAATCTTGCCCGTTGTGGTTTGGGCATGAATAAAATGCTCAAAAGGTGTTGAAATCCTTTTAAAGGCTTTTTCCCATGGAGCGTATAACTTCATCTATTCAGCTTCTTTTGCATCTGGAGCGGGGATGAATACCATTTGTCTATCGTCCAAATTAACCGAGGCAATTTGGATTTTAATGGTGTCACCTAGGGTGAATACCTTGCCGGTACGATCGCCCTTGAGTTGATGATGAATATCATCAAAATTGTAATAATCGTCTTTTAGGTCACGAATGGAAATCATGCCTTCGACAAATACTTCAGTAAGCTCGATAAAGATACCGAAGCCGGCAACGCCCGAGATAACCCCGTTAAAAGTCTCACCGACTTTGTCACGCATGTATTCACATTTAAGCCACTGCTCAACATCGCGTGAAGCCTCGTCAGCACGACGCTCGGTCACTGATAAATTTGTGCCTAGCTCAATCATCTTCTTGGATGGTTTTTTCTCTTTTCCACCTAGGACTTTGTTAACTAGCTTGCCTACAAATGATGGCTTTTTCTTATTCAGCACACGATTAATGGCGCGATGAACAAGAAGGTCTGGGTATCTTCTAATTGGTGAAGTGAAGTGTGTGTAATCTTCAAATGCTAAACCAAAGTGGCCTTCGTTAGCTGGCGTATATACCGCTTGTTTCATGGTGCGAAGTACCACGGTCTTAATGATGTTTTCATCATCACGGCCTTTGGCATCTTCTAATACTTTAGCAAAGTGTTTGGAATCTGGCTGATCGCCACCCTCTAGAGTTAGGCCAACAGCAGTTAAGAACTGACGGGTTACCTCTACTTTTTCAGCCGTTGGTTTCGGGTGAATTCGGTACAAGAAGTCTTCCTTGTTTTCGCCTAAGAATTTAGCGGTTGCTTGGTTGGCCATTAGCATGCATTCTTCAATTAGCTTGTGTGCATCGTTTCTAGATCGGGCAATAATGTTGTCAATCTTGCCATTGTCATTAAATAGAATTTGCGACTCAATACGATCAAAATCCATTACGCCACGCTTGGTTCTAGCAGCTTTTAAGACTTTGTATAAATCGTATAAGTCGTTAAGGTTATCAAGTACTGGTGCATATTCTGCTTTTAAGGCTTGATCGTCATGTTCTAAAATTTGACTTACTTTGGTGTAAGTCAAGCGTGCATGTGAAAACATTACTGCTGGATAGAACGTGTAATCAAGCAAATTTCCCTCTTTATCGATGTTCATTTCACAGGTCATACATAGGCGCTCAACACCCGGATTAATCGAACATAGGCCATTTGACAAAGCCTCAGGCAGCATTGGCACCACACGGCGCGGGAAGTATACTGAATTGCCTCGTTCAATCGCATCATTATCCAGTGCAGTGCCTTCTGCAACATAGTGAGATACGTCAGCAATGGCCACTACTAATTTCCAACCGTTATCTGTAGACTCAGCAAATACTGCGTCATCAAAGTCTTTAGAATCTTCACCGTCAATAGTAACTAACTTCATGTCAGTAATATCTTTGCGACCTTGCTTGTCAGCAGTAGTAACTTCGGCAGGGATTTTGGCAGTTTGCGCCAACGCTTCTTCTGAAAAATCTACAGGAATGCCGTTGCGATAAAGTGCGGCATCAGTCTCAACACCTTCATCCATGTACGAGCCTAAGATTTGAATAATTCTACCTTCTGCTAATGATTTGAATGTTGGTGATTTGGTAATTTCAACAATAACAATTTGTTCGTTAGTGTTTTCATTGGTAATTTTTGGGATGTTAATGTTGTTGCGAATGCGTTTGTCATCAACAACAGCGTAAGCGCTGCTATCTTCATTAATATGTAGACGTGCCACCACGGTTTTAACGCTTTCTAGCACTTCAACAATTTTGGCATCACCACGCTTGCTAATTAAGCGAGCCTTGACTTTATCACCGTGAAATACCAGCTGCATTTGGCGTGAATTTAAGCGCAAATCGCGACCGCCCTCTTCCAGTTTTAAAAAGCCAAAACCCTTAGGATTGGCAACAACTGTACCAATTTTAATGCCCGCATTTGGATCAAAAATTACAAAATCACCGTCTTTGTTATAATCTAGTTGTTCGTCACGCACCATTGCCTTAAGGCGATGTGTTAGTGGTTTTTTCTGCTTACCTTCAACTTCTAGAAGATCAAATAAATCATATTTTGATAATGATTTATTTTTTTTGAAAAAAGAGAGGATGTGCTCTCTTGATGGAATGGGATTGTCGTACTTTTTAGCTTCTCTTTTTTGGTGCGGGTCGCGACTCATAAATTACTCTTCAAATGGATTGTTTAGGATCAGAGTTTCGTTTCGATCTGGTCCGGTTGATAAAATATCGATTGGCAAGCCTGAGAGTTCTTCAATTTTGCGAATGTAGTTTTGTGCTTCAATTGGTAGTGAATCAAAAGAATCGGTACCAATGGTTGATGTGTTCCAACCTGGCATTTCAGTATAAATTGGCTGCGCATCGGCGTAACCTTGTGCATCATATGGTGGTGTTGTGGTTAGCTTGCCATTTAGGGTATAGCCAGTACAAATTTTAATGCTATCTAATGAATCAAGCACGTCTAGCTTGGTTAGACAAATACCTGTTACTGCATTTAGTTTTAATGAGCGATTAAGGGTAACCATATCTAACCAGCCACAACGACGCTGACGACCAGTGGTTGCACCAAACTCATGACCTACCGTGCCTAACACCTTGCCAATGGCGTCACCTTCGTCAATGGCAACATCATAAACCAACTCTGTTGGGAATGGGCCGCCACCAACACGAGTGGTGTAGGCTTTAACAATACCGCATACATAGTCGATGTCTGTGACACCCACACCTGAGCCTGTGACTGCGCCACCTGACGTGGTGTTTGATGAGGTTACGAATGGATAAGTACCTTGGTCAATATCTAATAACGCACCTTGTGCGCCTTCAAATAAAATATTTTCATTGTTAGCGATGTGTTGATGGATTTGTTCAGTGACATCAGTAATCATTGGAATAACAGTTTTGGCTTGTTCTAAGGCTTCAGCTAACACTGCGTCAAATTCTAGTGCTGGTGCATTGTAGTAGTTAGTGAGTGCAAAGTTATGATATTCCATCACATCTTTTAACTTGTCAGCAAAAGTCTCAAGATCAAGTAAGTCACCCACGCGTAGCCCGCGTCGTGCAACTTTATCTTCGTAGGCTGGCCCAATACCGTTACCAGTTGTGCCAATAGCAGCCTTGCCACGCTTAGCTTCACGAGCATTGTCAAGCGCTACGTGATACGGCATAATTAGTGGACAGCCTGGGGCGATTTTTAAGCGTGACTGTGCGTCAACGCTTGCTTCATCCAGTTCGCCTAATTCTTTAATTAAGGCCGACATAGATAGCACAACACCATGTCCAATTAAACACTCAACATTATCACGCAAGATGCCTGATGGAATTAAATGTAGTACTGTTTTTTGACCATCGATTACCAAGGTGTGGCCTGCGTTATGTCCGCCTTGAAAGCGTACAACGCTAGATACTTTGTCGGTAATTAAATCAACAATTTTTCCTTTTCCTTCATCGCCCCATTGTGTACCGATGATTACTACATTTTTTGACATACTAATTCCTAACTATTTAATGTGTTTTTAATAATGGTTATTTTGATTGAGATAAAAATTTCAAATCAAATGAAAATCCTGTGGCTGCTCTTGATTGGCCGAATGATTCACCAATGCCGTTATAACGACCACCTTGAGCGAGTGCCTTAGAGTAGTTCTCGTTATAAGCTGAGAATACCACGCCTGTATGATATTCATAGGTTTGTAGTTCAGCTAAATCATAATGAAGCTGAACGCCTTGATCTTGAAGTTGTTGATCAATGGCTTGCAAGTCTTTAATCGCTGCTTGTGCTGCTGGAAAAGCGTTAAACAAATCCATTGCTTGATTAAGTACATTAGCATCACCCTCAAGCGCCATAAGCGCTTTGAATAAATCGGCGTTAACCAAGGTTGTGTTAGCAACAAAGACGTCCAAATCAGGCGTTGAACGATGTGCAAAAATCTGTCGCAACTCGTTAGCCTGAGCCTCTGTCATATTTTCACTTTCAATTAAAGCGTCAAAAATAGCAACATTGCCCAGGCTAATCACAACTTGATCAATTGACAATAACTTTAAACTTTCAAGCATTAAGCTAATCACTTCAACATCAGCGCTAATATCGTGCGAGCCGTACAACTCTGCACCCGCCTGAATGGGCGAGCGAGAATCGTAAAAATCCGTTGCACTGGTTTGCAAAATGGCATTGATGTAGCAATATTTCTCAATATTGTTACTGGCACGCTTTGCGTCAATTCGGGCAATTTGCGGGGTAATATCCGCATGAACACCCAACATTTTGCCACTGGCCGGATCTAAAAATTTAAAGGTTTTTTCATTAACCGCATCACTGGTTAATAGTAACGAATCAACATGCTCCACCATTGGTGGAATAACTAGTCCATAGCCTTTATCAGTATATAGATCGATCAATGAGCGACGCAATAGTTCAAACGTTAATGCTTGATCATGCGTTAGTTCATCAATGCCTTCAGGTAGCTGCCAGGTGTTCATAATGCTTTATTTAACGGCTGGATTGAAGTGACGGAAAAACTCCGTATTTGGGTTTAACACCATAATGTCATTTTGATTAGAAAATGATTTTTTGTACGATTCTAATGAACGGTGGAATGAATAAAAATCAGCATTTTTACTATACGCTTTAGCGTAATTGCTTGCTGATATTGCATCACCTTCACCTCGAATAATCTCTGAATCACGGTAAGCATCCGCTAGAATAATGGTTCTTTCTTTGTCAGCTGCTGCGCGAATAACTTCGGCCTCTTCTGCACCTTTTGATCTAAACTCTTTAGCCACACGCTGTCGTTCTGCTTGCATACGACGATAAACAGAGTTTGATACTTCTTGAGACAAGTCAATACGCTTAATACGCACATCAACAATTTCAATACCAAATTCACTAATGTCTTTTTTGGCTAGTGTGGCAATGTTGCTCATGATTTCGCTACGCTCACCGGAGACAACGTCAGCAATGGTGCGTTTTGAAAACTCACTCTTAAGGCCGGTTTTAATGATCTGAGCTAGACGATTGTTAGTACGGGCTAAATTACCACCGGTTGACTTATAAAACTGCTCTGCATCAACAATGCGCCATTTGACATACGAGTCAACAATAACGTTTTTCTTTTCGCCGGTTAAAAAACGCTCTGAAGGCGCATCTAATGTTTGTACACGATCATCAAACTTAACCACGTTATTAACAAATGGCATTTTAAATTTAAGACCCGGTTCTTTTTCAACACTAACAATTTCACCTAGGCGTAATTTGATGGCTGTTTGAGTTTCGTCTACGGTATAAAGCGCTGAACTTAAAACAAAGAACGCTGCTGCAACAATAATTAATCCTAATTTTTGCATTATCTTACTCCTCTGTTACGGAAAACATTTCTAACATTATTCGGGTTTTCTGCCTGTCCGGCTGATTCTTGAATAGTAATTTGAGTGTTAGATTGTTTGGCGCTAATTAATTTATCAATGGGTAAATACATCATTGAATTGGCGCTTGAATCAACTACTACTTTACTGGTAGCAGCTAATACACCCTCCATGGTTTCACGATATAGACGCTCTCTAGTAACTTCTGGCGCTTTTTCATATTCTGCTAAGATTTGATTAAATCGAGCTGATTCACCTTCAGATTTTGACACAACTTCTGATTTGTAAGCTCTAGATTCTTCTAATAGTCTTGCTGCCAAACCACGAGATTTTGGCAAAATATCGTTGGCATAAGTTTGCGCTTCGTTAATTAAACGTTGCTTATCTTCACGCGCTTTAACTGCATCAGAAAATGCTGCTTGCACCTGTTCAGGTGGTTGTGCATCTTGCATATTAACGGTGGTAATAAATAAACCAGTTTTGTATAAATCAAGCAATTCTTGAGAGCGCTCTTTAATGCTATCAGCAATATTAACACGACCTTCAGTTAGAATGTAATCCATGGTATTTTTACCAACAACCTGGCGAATCGCACTTTCAGCCACCTGGCGAAGTGTTGTGTCTGGATTGGCCACATTAAATAAATAGGCTTGTGCATCATTGACTTTATATTGAACTGCAAACTTTGCATCAATCATGTTTTCGTCTTTGGTTAGCATGATTGATTCCGAAGAAACATTACCACCCATACGACGACTGCCTTTAACTACATTACGATAGCCAATTTCTGCGGTTCTAATTTGCTCTACGTTAATGCGATTAACGGTTTCAATCGGAAACGGCAGGTGCCAATGAGGACCTTGACCAGTTTCTTCTTGAAAGGCACCAAAGCGCAATACAATACCTTTTTCGGCTGGATCGATAATATAGATGCCTGATAACATCCAAACCAGCACGGCAACCATTACAATAAATTTAACACTTCCCTTGGGTGCTTGCGGGGTGGTGTTATCGCCAGATTTCTTTGAGCCGAATGCACCGTTAAATTTATTTTTAAATTCTTTAATCACCTCGTCCAATTCAGGTGGTGTTTGGTTATCGCCACCCCAAGGATTTTGATTGTTACTATTGTCGTTCCAAGCCATTTATATGCTTCCATTATTATTAAAACCTGAGTTATTTTACCCAAATAAACACAGCGCTATGTAACTAATATATGCTGGCTATTTATTCACTGGTTGGTGTTAAAATAAATGAATTTGAAAAACCGATTGCTCGTATGAAAAAGCCACTTGCCCTGTGTTCATTGATTTTGTTTTCTGCCGGTGTTAGTGCTCAAGACTATGGGGTTAACTGCCAAGACTCCCGCCTACTCTTTCCTAAACAAGTTTTAAGTAATTCTGATGCATTAGACGTCTTGGCTGAGCGCAGCGAGATCACTAAAAGCGATACTTACTTATTGACAGGCAATGTATCGCTTAATTCGCGTGATTATTATTTAGCAGCCGATGAAGTGGTAATTAAAAAATCTGATAAAACTTCTACAGCCAAAGGTCAGGTGAGCTATCAAGATCATGAGTTAATGTTTGTGGGTGATCGTGCAGTCGTTAAAAAGCAAGGTGACAGAACTTACACAACTTTAGAGCAGGTTAAATTCCACTACCCCGAGAGTAAAATAAACGGCCAGGCCGGACAAGTTAGTAATGATGGTACAGAGCAAGTGTTTGATTCTGTTGCGTATTCTTTATGCCCACTAGGCAATACTGATTGGCAAATGAAGGCGGATCAAATTACGCTTAACTCTGATACCAATCGCGGTGTTGCTAGCGATGTGGTGGTTGAATTTTTAGGCGTTCCAGTGTTTTATGCGCCACACCATGAATGGGTACTTGAAGGTCGTGGATCTGGCTTTTTAGCACCTGGATTTGGTAGCTATGATGAGTCAGTTGCTGGCAATGATAATAACTACCAAGTTAGAATTCCTTATTATTTTAATATCGCCCCAGATCGTGATTTCTTGTTAACGCTTAATCAGTTGTCTAGTCGCGGTAGTGTTGTAGAGGGTAAGTATCGTCAACTAATCGCTGCTAATCAATATACCGATGAGGGTCGTTTTGAAATTGAAGGTCACTACTTAAATGAGGATGATATTACTAATAATAAGCGCTGGTTGTTAAATTCACAAGTAGATCTTGCATTAAACGCCAATACTGACTTAAGTATTAGCACTAAGCGTGTCTCTGATCAAAATTATTTTAAAGATATTGCACATACTAATACATCTGCATCAGCACTTAACTCACACATTGATTTAACTTACAGTGACGATGAAAATAATTTGAACGCTGCTGTATTTGCCGAGAGTGAGCAATTGATTAATGGTGGTAGCGCGAAGTACACCAGAGCACCTGAGTTATCAATTTCAAAAGGCTTTGCAGGGCTAGACGGTCGCCAAATGGATTTATCATTGGCAAGTACCAAGTTTAAGCATAAAGACGGCAACACATCTGACAAAAAAACAGGCGTTAGAACTCATGCACAGGCTGACTTTAGCCGATCTATTGCCACCAACGCTTACTCGCTAACACCAAAGTTAAGTGTATCAACAACGGATTATGCACTTGATAATGCTGCTGATGAGTCACGTTCAATTTATAGCGCCGGTCTTGATTCTAAATTATTCTTAGAGCGAGAGATTAATTTATTTGGTACAGATTTGATTCAAACTCTAACCCCAAGATTGGCTTACAATTACACACCAAGTAAAGCTGATCCAAGTGTTAATTTTGACTCCGAAAGTAAAAGTAATTCGTATGAGGGCTTGTTCTCAGGCAAGAAATATACTGGTATTGATCGAATTGGAAAAGCCAACGATTTAACCGCCGGTTTGGAATCAGACTTCATTGATGAAGAAACCGGTGAAACTTACTTAAGCTTAAAGTCTGCACAAACTTTTTATGGTGATGCTATAACCACTAATGGTGGTACGAGAAAATATTCAGATATAGCCCTATCGGCCAATGCAAGCTTTGATAACTTTAGCTTTAATAATTCTTTAGAGTACGATCCAGAAACCAACAAAATTGACAAGCGTGACAGCTCAATGAGCTATATTCTTAATCCAAGAAAATTCTTAACTTTGGCGCATCATTACGACGGAACCAATAAAACGGCCGAAATATATGGTGCATACCCTGTTACGCAAAATATCCATGTATTTGCAGGTGTTAACAGGTCTGTCACTGATTCAATCACTAATAAAGAAACCACCGGTATTGCTTATGAATCTTGCTGCTGGGCACTGCGTTTAGCGCACTTTAAGAAGTACATGGGCAATAATGACTATGATTACGTCACTAACTTTGAGTTAGTGCTTAAAGGCTTGGCAACCACATCACCGAGTTTAGCCAGACGTCTTGAAGATGAAGTGCCAAATTATTTAGCAGATTTAGACAATTTATAATATGAAAAAACTTCCTTTATTGGCATTAGTCATTTCTTTAAATGTTGTGGCGGCGCCCAATAGTATTGTTGCGATTGTGAATGATGAATTGATCACTTATGATGCGATTACTGTAAAAGCTAATTCTAAAGCGGCAAAATTAGCAGCGGTTAACCATCAAATAGATACAGTGCTGCAAATGGATAAAGTAACGCAACTGGGCATTAAGCCAAACCCTTTGGCTATTAACAATATGTTAAAGCGTGTTGCCCAGCAAAATTCATTAAGCCTTAAACAGCTTCAGGCTAGTTCAGCCTTTGGCCGCGTGATGAAAGATATTAAGCAAAAGCTGTCGCTAAACGCCCTGAAAGAATTGATTAACAGCAAGGCAAAGTTATCACTCACTCAAGTGGAAATTGATCAAGCGTTAACGGATAATCCAGCTAGTGAAAATGACTTAGTTAAGCAAATTCGCATTGCGCAAATTGCCATTAGCAGTATTGATAAAACTGACTCTTTGTTACAATCTGAAGATGAATTGATAAAAGATTTTTTAACTGATTTGGCCAATAAAATTGAGCAAGGTGAGTCATTCTCTGCGATGGCTAAGCTACATTCTCAGGATGAATCTTACAAAAATGGGGGTGAGTCAGGCTGGCTGGTCAGCAGTCGCCTTCCCAAAGAATTTACCAATGTTATTGACAGTTTGGCGCTTAATGAGGCCTCTAAGCCGTTTAAGGTTGGCAATGGCTGGCGTTTGATTAAGGTTATTGAAAGCCGTGAAGTGGATCAGCATTTACGCAATATCAAGGCGGCACTCATGCGTCAAAAAGAAAATGTTTATTTTAAGAGTTGGATTAATAAACTCAGACAAGATGCCTATATTGAAATCTTTGACCATAAGCTTTAATCATGTCTAAAACCATTACTATTTTTGGCTTTCATGCCATACAAGCTCAGCTTGAGGCGGCGCCCGAAGGTTTTGTTAAAGTATTTACCTTGGATAATCGTAATGATAAGCGCATTGGACAAATTAACGCACAGTTAAGCCAACTGGGCATTCGAGTAGAGAAATCCAACAAGCAACAGCTTGATAAATTAACTAAAAACCAAACTCACCAGGGTGTGGCGGCAGAAATACTACTACCCACCCTGCCCAATCAAGATGAGCTGATTACCTATGTTTCCAAACTGGATCATGCAGGGCTTATTTTGATTTTAGATTCTATTCAAGACCCTAGAAACCTGGGCGCTTGTTTGCGCAGTGCTAATGCTGCTGGTGTTGATTGTGTGGTGATTAATAAAGATGGCTCAGCACCGATTAACGCCTTAGTGCACAAAACCTCAGCAGGCGCACTAAATCAGTTAAAAATCTTCCAGGTAACTAACTTAGCTAGAACCATTAAAGCCTTACAGCAAGAAGATATCTGGGTGGTTGGTTTGGATGGCTCCACCCAAACCTCAATTTATCAAATTGATCTAACCACACCTACTGCACTGATTATGGGCACTGAAGGCAAGGGTTTACGTAAGTTAACCAAGCAATCTTGTGATCAATTGGCACTGATTCCCATGCAAGGTAATGTGGAAAGTTTAAATGTATCAGTTGCCACAGGTATTAGCTTATTTGAGGCTAGTCGTCAGCGGTTAGTATAAGCTCATTGAATCGTCAATCGTTTTAGCCCAAGCGTCAATACCACCTTTTAAATTAATCACCTTTTCAAACCCTAGCATTTCAAAATAACGCGCCACTTGCATAGAGCGAATGCCGTGGTGGCAAAAAACTACTACTTCTGCTGTTTTATCAAGACTATCAACATTTGCCATAATTTGCCCCATGGGTAATAATCGCGCTGTATCAAAATGGCATTTATCCCATTCCCACTGTTCTCTTACATCCAATAATAGAGGAGAATGATTTTTTAGATGGGCCTGAAGCGCTATTGGGGTTAAATCTTGCATGATTAATTTAACTGGATTCTTGAGCCCCAAGGAATGGGTTCTTTGCCTTTAACCAGCCACATAACTGGGTAACTAGGCTCAAACTCAGGGAACTTGCCTTTGGCATCGGTAAAGTAGATAAGTACACTAGAGTTAGAGTCTTGCTGCTCTAGGTAATCAAACACCGGGTTAAAGTTAGTGCCTTTGCCGCCACCTAAAGACGCTGGAAATGTTAACTCGTCCCAAGCCTCAAATCGCCAAATTAACTCAGGGCTGATCTTTTCATCACAAGCGATTAAAGTAATTGAGGCGCGCATGTTGCTTTTAATGGCATTAATTTCTGAAACAAACTCATCGATCTCCTCTTGAGAAATAGAGCCTGAAGTGTCAATAGCCACAGTGATGTCAATTTGGCTTGACCTGAGCGAGGGTAGAATTGCCGTACCACTTCTTCTAGAGGGTCTAGCATAAGAGAAATCGTCTCGCGCTAAGCTTGACATGTATTGCGCTAATAATGATTGCCAAGACAGCTGAGGCTGTAAGAAAAAATCAATTAATTTGGCAAACTCTCCGTCTAATTTTCCTGCTTGTTGAGCTAATTGCGCTGATGAAGCGAGATTTTTTTGCCACTCTGCACTTAAATTCTGCATTTCATCCGGCGTTAATGGCGACGGTTGTTGTGCCAAATCACCGGAGTTGGTGTTGCCTTGAGTGGGGTTATTTTTGCCACTAGCGGATTCTGACTGATCTTCTCGACCCTCTAAAGAATCTTCACGCATACCACCATCTGATTTATCAGCGTCGTCTTTAGGGTTGTCATCATACAGGTGCTGATCCATCGGCTCAGTGTCGATACTATCATCAATCATTGGATAGATTTCTTCCGCAATCATGCTGTCGTATTTATTAAAAATTGGCACATCCAGTGGCGGCCTAAAACCTTCTTTGACTAATAATGGATTAATGGCAAAATCACAGGCCAAATCCCACTTGTGCTTATCACGAGTGCCGCGCCGAGCAAAGTGTGTGAGTGCACAGTGCAATGCCTCATGAATTAAAACAAATTTAGTTTGGTGATTGTCTAGTTTTTCAATAAAGCTGGGGTTGTAATAAAAGCTTTTAGCGTCAGTCGCACTGGTCTGGCACCATGATCCTGCCGCTTTTAAGGGTAGTCTTAAAACTAAATTGCCCAAAAAAGGCTTGTCCAAAATAAGCTGCGTTCGTGCTTTGGTTAATTTGGCTTCAACCGCTTCTAAATCAACATCATCTTCATTATTATCAATAATAACGTCTTCGCCAATCACCTCGATTTTTGCCTCAGGTGTTAGAGAAGACTCTTGCCAATAAGGATAGTCAGAATCGCTCATGACGAATGCTTAAGGCTAGATTCTAAAATGCACTGTCGTTCAGCGGCTGACAGTAGATCAATATTGGGAAATAATTGTCGATTTTCCAATCTAGCGTGTGATTTTAATAATTTGCCAAATTTTTCTAAGGTTTGCGGATTTTTGACTAAATCATTAGCCAAATCGTACAATTGTTGATGTTCTTGGGTTAATTGGGCGCATAACTGGTCTAAATCAGCTGATTTTTCACTCAAAAAGGCAAAGATTGTCGATTCTTCAGTCTCAAAATGCTGATGAAAGTCCATTTTGAAATTTTGTGAAATTTTTAAGCATAATTCGCTAATCAAATTAGTATCTTGAGCTTTGAGCGCATTCACACATTTGTTACCCAAAGATAATGCTGTGTGATGTTCTCGGGTTAAAGTGAGTAATTCATCTGCTATTTTCATTAGCCAAATTGCCCATCAACTCTTGCTTTAAAAAACATCGGTGTATAAATTACCACAAACCAACTAAAGGCTGAAATCCACAATAGTTGTGAAATGAAAATCAAGTTAGCATAGTGTTGAGGGAAAGCTGAAACTAGCAACACTCGACTAACAAATGCAAGCGTTAATAAGCCGAACATAACATGCAGTTGTTTAGGCGGTTGGAACACATTACGCCCTGTGTGTCCAAGTGACACACGTGCCATCATACTAAGGGTCATCAGCGCCATACCAAAAGCAAAACTATGGGTTGCGATGTTAGGCATCATGTTGAAAAAATATGAAATTACATGCAGCGCAAAACCCAAGGTTAATAACCCATATGCCAGGTAGATACTCCACAATAGTGATTTTGTCCAAATTTTTGGGTGATACCAATTCACCATTCTGATTGCATGAATAACAAACAATAATCCGGCAAGTGTAGTTGAGACAAGACTTTGAAAAAACACCTCAACAATCATAAAGGCTAAAAATAAAAATAAAGACGCCAAATCAAGTAATTTAGAATTTTTAAGTTCGGTTTGCAAGCCTAATCCACGCTCAATAAAAAAAGGCAATAAACGTCTAGACATCATAAATAGCAGGCTGATGATTAGATAAAAGCCTAGATAAATACCAATATAGACCCCTTTTGAAATCATCCCTAACAAGCCTAAATAAAATACAACATGAGCTGCAGCGAGTAGTAATAATTTAGCGACAATACTAACATTGTTCCAGTTTTTGGCTTTGATAATTGGCCAAGCAACAGCAAGGGTTGATAGAATTAAAAAACTGGTATCAACGATTGCCTGATAAATTAAATACTCATTGGCAATAAAAGGCAGAAAGCGCCCTGCAATCCACACCGTTAACAAGGCTAACAACGGCTTGTTGTAGATGGTTTGTACGCCAGTCCAGTTTTTACTGGCTGTGAGTAAAAACCCAATACTAACTGCTGAGGCGTAGGCAAAGATCATCTCATGTGCATGCCAATCAATCGGATTAGCATTGTTAATTAAAATTAATGAGGGATAAAATACCATCCACATTAGCATGGCTAACACGGCAATTACGCCTGAGGCAAAGAAAAAAGGCCTAAAGCCCAATCTTAATATGGGCTTGGTTGTGTATTCAGTATTTTGGTTTAAATTTATCATAATTGTTAGTCAAACAAGGTATCGGCAATTTTCCCTGCCCAATCGCTAAATTCAGGAATGCTGAATAACTCACCACCAATGGCTCTTTGCATGTCTGATACCAGCATTACACCCAATTCTTTTTGCGGGAAATCTTTGGCAAAATTTAAAATATTCCCCCAGACTTGGTGTGCGTTATCACTATCTTTGGCAGCAATTGCACGCCCTGCTAAAGCGGCGCAAATGGCATACTGAAGATCTAGTGCTTTAGGGATGCTAACATTTTCACCTTTAATAATTGCGTCCAAATCAGGCAGATCAGCCATGTGCTCAACAAACGTGGTGATTTCTACCCCTGCTACTTCACCCACACAAGCATTGGCAGCTTGTCTAAATAAGGCTAGATTATCGTCGAACTTATTTAAAGCGCGATGCACAAATTCCCAAGTTCTTGGCGATGGGAACGCCACAGGGTTGTGCGCGGGATCAAATTCAAATAAATGCTCGGGACGATAACGCAAGAAACCAATAATACGTTCATCGATGTTATTTTTATAAGCCCAGGCCACCCAATCATCTAAATTAACGTCCAATTCATAATGTGAAAATCGATTAGCGAGTGGCGCTGGCATAGAGTAAGTTACGCCTCGATCGCCCTGACGGTTACCAGCGGCAAAAATAACCCAACCATCAGGTACTTTATAATCACCCAGACGTCTATCTAGGATTAACTGATAAGCAGCAGCAGAAACGGTTGGTGGTGCTGAGGTGATTTCATCTAAAAACAAAACCCCCTGTTTGCCATGGCGCTTTTCATCGGGTAATAATGATGGAATAGACCAGTCAACCAATTCGCCATTTTTAAAAGGGATGCCTCGAAGATCACTCGGCTCCATTTGCGACAAGCGAATATCAATCATTTCAACCTGGTGTGCTTTAGCCACTTGAGCAATGATTTGAGACTTGCCAATTCCGGGCGCACCCCATAACATAACAGGCGTGTGATGACCTTCAAATACCGATTCAAACTCTTGAGTAAGGATTTTACTAACTTGTTCTGGGCGCATAATAACTTGAAAAAATGAAAACTGGCCATATTCTACCGTAATAGAAGATAAAATCCCCTGACTATGACTACCAATATTACCTCTACTGATGAACTATGGAATTTTCCTTGTGATTATTCCGTTAAAGTGTTTGGCAAGACTTGTGATGAATTGCACACAACGGTTTGCACGATTGTTGAACAGCACACCGATAAAATTCACCCGGATAGTATTACCATTAAGCAAAGCTCAAAAGGTGGCTACGTGTCCATTACCCTTAAAATTATTGCTACTAGCAGAGTGCAATTAGACTGTATTAATCAAGATTTACAAGATTGTAAACTGGTTGCCTACGTTTTATAATTTTTTATGAACATTGTTAAGCTGGGTCTAAAAGACTACTCTGACACCTGGCAAGCAATGAAAGATTTTACTGATGCCCGGACCTCTACCACTGAAGACGAGTTGTGGATTGTAGAGCACCCCAGTGTCTTTACCCAAGGCATTGCCGGCAAGGCTGAACACGAGCTTAATGTTAAGCAAATCCCCGTTGTAAAGACTGATCGTGGCGGGCAAATTACTTATCATGGACCGGGACAATTAGTGATTTATTGCTTGGTTGATTTAAGACGTCTAGGCTTGGGTGTTAAGCAAATGGTCAGCGCTATAGAGCAGTCAGTCATTGAATTGTTAAATCATTATGGTGTTAATGCACATCTTCAGCAAGGTGCACCTGGTGTGTATGTAGAGCATGCAAAAATCGCTGCACTTGGGCTAAAAGTTAAGCATGGAAAAACTTATCACGGCTTAAGTGTTAATATTGACATGGACTTAACCCCTTTTGAGCAAATTAACCCTTGTGGTTACCAAGGATTGGCGGTCACACAATTAAGCAACTTAGCGGATAATACACCCTCTACGGACAAAATTGCAATGCAATTGGTAGCGTTATTAATCAACACAATTGAGCACGATGAGCAATAAAATAAACACTCAAGACATTGAAATTAAGGCACTTAAGGGTGAGTCAAAGGTGTCTCGGCTTAAAATCAAACCTGATGCTGAGCGCCCTATGCTGCGTAAGCCCAGCTGGATACGTATCAAACATCCAGGTGGCTCAAAAGTTGACCAACTTAAAGATACCTTAAGAGATCAAAAGCTGTTTACTGTTTGTGAAGAGGCGCAATGTCCTAATTTGGGCGAATGCTTTAATCATGGCACTGCCACGTTTATGATCATGGGTCAAATTTGCACTCGCCGTTGCCCATTTTGTGATGTGGCGCACGGTAAGCCAAAACCTTTGGATGTTAATGAGCCAAATCATTTGGCTGATACCATTGAAAAAATGCAACTTAAGTATGTTGTTATTACTTCGGTTGATCGTGATGATTTGCGTGATGGTGGTGCACTGCATTTTAAGCAGTGCATTGATCAAATTAACAAGACTACGCCTCAGGTAAAAATAGAAATATTAACACCTGACTTTAGAGGTAGAATCGATCAGGCACTTGAGGTGTTTAAATCTTGCCCACCTGATGTGTTTAACCATAATCTTGAAACAGTGCCAAGCTTATATCCAAAAGTACGTCCAGGCGCAAGTTATGAGCATTCTCTTAAATTGTTACAAGCTTTTAAACAACAACACCC
Source organism: Candidatus Thioglobus sp. (assembly GCF_028599055.1). Lineage (GTDB taxonomy): Bacteria > Pseudomonadota > Gammaproteobacteria > PS1 > Pseudothioglobaceae > Thioglobus_A. Next base: position 11,791 of record NZ_JAQRMS010000002.1, on the reverse strand, counting down.
GAATGTTACTACTAAGTCGGGATTGATGCTGGGTGTTGGTGAAAGTGAAAAGCAAGTTATTGATGTTTTGAAAGATTTACGCGCCCATCAGGTGGACATGCTAACTTTGGGCCAATACCTCCAACCTAGCAAGCATCACTTGGCGGTTGAGGCCTACATTCACCCCGATCAGTTTGAACGATACAAAACGATTGCCACTGAGCTGGGTTTTACGCAAGTAGCCAGTGGACCTATGGTCAGGTCTTCTTACCATGCAGATCTTCAGGCTGCTGGAGAATCCATTAGTTAATACCATTTTCAAGAATAAAATGGTATAAATTAAATAATTCAGACAAAAAAATACCGAACACTTAAGGTTCGGTATTTTTTTGTCTCAAGAATCAACTATAGATCATTTTTATCTTCCTTTTTTAACAATCCATTAGTATCAATCTTCTCTACTGAATCATCTTGATTATCAGCATTTGCCTTATTCTTTTTAGACAATGCTGATTTAATCCAATTTTTCGGATCAGTGGTTTTTTTGTCCGCTGTAGGCTTAGGCTCTTTTTGCACGTTGTACTTGGCATCTGCATCCGCATCACCTGGCAATAAGCCCATGTTAACAGCGATATTACGACAAGACTCTTCACCGGCTGATAGCGTTCCTAAAGGGATTACAATCAAGGTTAATACGGTTGAAACCAGTACACCAAATAGTAGTGAAATAGCCATACCCTGGAAAATTGGATCTAACAAGATAACACTTGCACCACCCACCAAAGCAAAAGCAGTAATCATAATTGGACGTGTACGTGATGCACATGAATTAATTACAGCGTCAAAGAACGGCACCCCCTTGGCATACTCTTGCACAGTGAAATCAACTAATAGAATTGAGTTTCGAACAATAATACCTGCTAATGCAATCCAGCCAATCATAGAAGTTGCGGTAAATTCTGCGCCCAGCAACCAATGACCAGGCACAATACCGAGTAAGGTTAATGGGATTGGTGCCATGATTACCGCAGGAATGATAAAGTTACCAAACTGCCAGACAACCAGCATATAAATAACAACAAGTGCTACACCAAAGGCCATACCCATATCACGGAAAGTTTCATAGGTAACGGTCCACTCACCACCCCATTCAAACCCTGGAATATTCTGATTTTCAGGTGGCCCTAGGTATTCACCTTGTAGTTGAGAGCCGTCTAATGTTTGGTAGCTGAGTAATAAATCATCCACAGCAAACATAGCGTAGATTGGCGCACTCAAGCGACCAATTGGCTCACCTAGAACGTATTCTACATCTGCTAAATCTTTGTGATAAATAAGATCGTCTTGCTTTTTATAGCTAAACGAACCCAATTCTGAAATAGGAATCATACCGCCATGTTGTGACGGTACTGGCAATTGAGTAAGGTAAGACAATTGTGAACGCTTAGTCAACGGCACCTGTAAGCAAATGCGTGATGGCTCAAGGGCATTTTTCAGTCTAATGGTACCTACGTTAAAACTACTCATTGCCATGGCTAGTGTTTCTTTAACCGTCATTACGCTTACGCCAAATCTTGATGCTTTTGCCGTGTCAACCTGGAAATCAATCACAGGATATTCATCACGCATTAGGTTATCGATATCAGCCATTGTTCCAGATTCAATAAACAGCTCGGTTAAATCATTGGCTAACTTGCGACGAGTTTGTTTATCTGGGCCGTACACTTCTGCAACGACCGGTCTTAACACTGGCGGACCTGGTGGCATCTCTACAACGGCGTAATCAGCACCCGCTTCTTCAGCAATACTTTTAACTAACTCTCGAGCCTCTAGAGCGATTTCATGGCTAGAACGAGAACGATCTGCTTTTGCAGCTAATTGAATTTGTAGCTCACCAACAGATGATGATTGACGTAAGTAAGAATGTCTTACCAAGCCGTTAAAATCAAATGGTTTTGCCGTGCCAGAGTAGGCTTGAATATCAATAACTTCAGGCACTTGTCGTAATACTTGAGCCATTAAATGTAGTGTTGAAGCGGTGTCTGATAATGAAGTGCCATCAGGCATATCAAGCACCACACCAAACTCTGATTTATTATCGAGTGGCAACATTTTAACCGGTACTGCCGTTGTATAAAACATTGACATTGCCATAAAGAATACTACAACAAGGCCGATCAAAAAGCCCCAGCCATAAGTTGCTTTATTAAACAAGGCAGAAATGGTCGAGTGATAAAAGGCAAACATTACCTTGGATTCTTTTTCTTCTTTTTCATGCATTTTATGCAACACATTAAGTGGTGGCACAAACTTCATAATAAAGTATGGGGTGAAGACAAAAGCTGCAAACAATGAGAACATCATAGCAACTGAACCTAAGACTGGAATTGGTGCCATGTAAGGACCCATCATGCCACTTACTGCTGCCATTGGTACTAGTGCAGCTACAACAGTAAAGGTTGCTAGAATGGTTGGATTACCCACTTCTCGAACTGCATCAATCGCGGTGCCGATGGTAATTTTATTGTCAATCAGCCAGCGTCGATAAATATTTTCAGTGACAACAATGGCGTCATCTACTAGAATACCAATAGAGAAAATGAGCGCAAATAGACTGACTCGGTCAATAGTCATACCCAGGATCCAAGCTGAGAATATAGTCATCAGCAATACCACTGGAATAACCAGGGTTACTACGATTGCGGGGCGAACACCTAAAGCAAACCATACCAAAAGTGTTACCGCACCTGTTGCGATAAACAATTTCTTAATTAAAGCATTAACCTTATCTTTGGCAGATTTTCCGTAATTACGGGTTACAGCCACTTCGACGTTATCTGGAATAATCCGGCCTTTTAACTCTTCCACTTTGGCAAGAATATTTTCAGCTACGGCAACACCATTGGTACCGAACTTCTTTGCAATAGCAATAGTTACCGCTTGCTCTGCTGTGGCTTTTTTACCTGATTTATTTGCCTTACCCGTGTAGTAACTGACCATATGTTCAGCTTCTTCTGGCGCATAATAAACATCGGCCACATCACGAACGTAGACAGGCTTGCCATCATTGACCGCCACCACTAAGTTTTCAATATCTTCAACTTTAGTAAAGAAGTCGCCTGAATAGACCTCCATTTTAAAACCGTTAAGCTCGATATTGCCCGTGTGTTCACGAACGTTAGCGTTGCCAATGGTGCCGGCAATTTGCTGAATAGAGACGCCGTAACCTGCTAATCTGCCCGGGTAAGCATCAACATGAAATATTTCTTTTCGACCGCCAACAATAAAGCCGTTATTGGTGTCTTTAACTTTTTCTAGTTGTTGGATTAGCTCCAAACCCAGTGAGCGTAACTGACCATCGTCAAGTGATTTTGACCAGAGTGTTAAGTTGATAATTGGTACATCATCAATTTCTTTCGACTTGATTAGCGGCTGCCTGGCACCTGGCGGCATAAATTCCAGATTAGCCAGCATTTTGTCACGCACTTTAATGATAGATGCGTTCATATCTTGACCCACATCAAACTCAACCGTGATAATGCCTTGACCTTTATCACTGACTGAGTAAACGTGCTTCACACCTAGGATTTCCGACATTAAGCGCTCTAATGGTTTAACAACAATATTGGAGACCTCTTCAGAAGAGGCGCCCGGATACTCAACAAATAAATCAATCAGTGGTACTGAAATTTGCGGATCTTCTTGTCTAGGGGTGGAAATCAGTCCGATGATTCCAGCGCCCAACATGGCGAAGAAGATAATAATCGAAAGCGGTGAAGTGATAAAGGCTTTGGTTAGCTTTCCAGCTATGCCTAAATCAACGTCGTCGTTTGATGTAGTGTTGTTATTTGACATAATCAATCAATTAGATACTCATTCCTGAAATCATTAAGATATTTGGATTGGCGACAATTTTTTCGCCAATTTTTAACCCCGATAAAACACTCTTTTTGTTTTTGCCCACCTGCTCCCCTAGGCGCACAAAGCGTAGTTCAGTTTTGTTCGTTAATGGGTTAATAACAAATACACTTGGTAGTGATGAGCGCCACATAATGGCAGACTCTGGCACAATTGGTGTTAGTACACCTGAATCAGTTTCAAAAATTTCAACCTCTGCATAAGCACCTGGTAATACTGGCACATTGGCCGGTAAGTCAAACTTCACTTTAACACTGTGTTTCGCATTATCAGCAATCGGATAGATTTGAGATAGCTTAGCTTCCACTACAATATTGGCAATATCAAGCTTAATACGATAATCAGTATTAAGCTTCAAGCTTCTTACCAATCTTGATGGAATGTTCACTTCAACCTGAAGATCTTTAATGTTGGCAAATTTTAGTAGTGTTTGCCCTGGCTGAACAATGTCACCTTCATTAATTTCTTTGCCAACAATAACACCGTCAAATGGCGCAGTAATGTTTGCATCTTTTAAGCGCGATTCGATTTGTTTAAGGTTATTTTCAGCTTGTGTTAGCTTGTTTTTAGCTTGTTGATAGGCGGTATATCTTGAAGTTCTATTGGCAAACTTGTCAAATTCAGGATTACCTTGGCCGCTCATTTTCAGCATCGGGTCAGTAAACATTGAGAACATGCCCGGAACACCACCCAGCATACCGCCGCCATTTGGAGAGACAATTGATTGTGAATATTGAACACCAGCATTTCTAAGTGCTTCGTTGGCAGAGGCAATTTCAGCATAAGCCGAATCACGCTGCGCTTGAATGGAGTCTTGCTCTAAGGTAACTAGCACCGCGCCTGTTTTAAACATGTCGCCTTCTCTGCCGCCAACACTTAATACATCGCCTGACACTTGCGCAGATAAATTAACTTGAGATGAGGAGATTACTGAGCCGCCCAATAAAGCACGTTTATCAAGTGACATACCGCTGATGGTTTGAATATTATAAACCGACTCAAAGCTATTGGCATTTTGATTAAGTATTTGAGCCTGAGATGGCAGGGAAAATACGAGTAAAACGGATGCGACTAAAGGGGTAAGTGTAGAGCTCATAGTTAACCTGTTTTTAGATTTTAGAAATATATTATTAATCGGAATTTTATATGATTAATTTGACTTATGTTTATTATTTATTTTAAATAACAAACTATCTTTTTTATTGATTTATAACTTGTTGATTTTTAATTATAAATTTAATTATTATTTTTATTTAACTATATAAAAAATTTATTATATATTGGCACTATAATATATGATATTTTTACAAAACTTTTAACCCTTAATGACGATTGCATTTACCCCTGGAGAGCCTGCTGGAATTGGCCCTGATTTAGCCATTATTCATGCTCAAAAAAAATCAACGGATAATTTGCTGATTTTTGCTGATCCGGATATTTTATTAACGCGCGCAAAGCAATTAAATTTGCCTCTTAAAATTGTTGAATCTGATCAAGTGAATAATGTGCAACAATTGTGCGTTTATCCAATTAAGGCGCCAGGTAAAGTTAAGACAGGTGTATTGAATACTGAGAATGCACAGTATGTCTTAAACACCTTGGATGTTGCAACTGATTACTGCCTAAACCAACGCTGTGACGCTTTGGTTACTGGCCCAATTCATAAAGGCGTTATCAATCATGTTAATCCTGGTTTTACTGGGCACACTGAATATTTAGCCGCGCGTTCGCAAGTAGATAAAACAGTAATGATGCTGGCCACAAAAGGTCTTAGAGTTGCGCTAGCCACAACACATCTACCCCTGTCTCAAGTGGCTAGTAATATTACCCATCAATCACTTGAGCAAGTGATTCGCATTATTCATCAATCTCTTGAGATGTATGGGGTTAAGCATCCTAAGATTGTTGTTTGCGGGCTTAATCCGCACGCTGGGGAAGATGGCTGTTTGGGCATGGAAGAGATTGAAATTATTAACCCTTTGATTAAGCAATTAAATATTCAAGGGTTAAATCTAGTTGGCAGCGTGCCTGCTGATACCGCTTTCACGCCCGAGGCGCTTCAGGGTGTTGATTGCGTATTAAGTATGTATCACGATCAGGGTTTGCCAGTTTTAAAAACACTGGGCTTTAAAAAAGCGGTTAATATCACCCTGGGGCTGCCCTTTATTCGCACTTCGGTTGATCATGGAACTGCCCTGCCATTAGCTGGTTCTGGCAATATTAGTCTTGGTAGTTTAAATACTGCGTTAGAATATGCTCAACATTTCATTAATCAATCAGCTAATTAATGCCCACATCCACCCCTCATAAAGCGCGTAAACGCTTTGGCCAAAACTTTTTAACCGATGAAAAGATTATTGATCGAATTATTGCGACCATTACACCTAAGGTCGATGACAATTTATTAGAAATTGGCCCTGGTCAAGGGGCGATGACGCTGCCACTATTGGAAAAGGTTGGGCGCTTAAATGTAATTGAAATTGATCGAGATTTAATTCAAATTTTAGCCAACTATAACAAACCGAATCTAATTATCAATGAAGGTGATGCGCTTAATTTTGATTTAGATCAGTTTAATCCACCAATTCGCGTAGTTGGCAATCTGCCTTACAATATATCCTCACCTATTTTGTTTCACTTATTAGAGAATCGAGACAAAATTATTGACATGACTTTCATGTTGCAAAAAGAAGTGGTTGAAAGAATGGTGGCCAAACACAACTCTAAAATTTATGGTCGACTTAGTGTGATGATGCAGGCATTTTTTAACGTTGAAATGATCTTTATCGTTCCGCCAGAATCGTTTGATCCTGCGCCTAAAGTTGACTCAGCAATTGTTTATCTAACACCGCTTAAACAATGCAATGTTGGTAATATTGCTATTTTTGAAAAAGTAGTTAAAGCTGCTTTTGCCCACCGAAGAAAAACCCTTAGAAATTGTTTAAAATCATTATTAACTCAAGAGCAAACTCAAATTGATTTATCTCAACGTGCTGAAATGCTCGATGTAGATACCTTTATTACCCTTGCTAAAGATTATGAAAAACAACATTAATATCAAAGTCGATGTAAGATTTATTCAGGATCAATCTCATCCTGAGCATCGTCAGTTTACTTTTAGCTATACGATTACGATAACCAACAACGGCTCTGTTGGCGCTCAATTGTTAACCAGACGTTGGCTGATTCAAGACGAAACAGGCCATCTGGAAGAAGTGATTGGCGAAGGTGTTGTTGGCCAGCAGCCACACCTTCATCCTGGGGAATCTTACCAGTACACCTCTGGCTCTGTGATTAAAACTGCAACAGGCACTATGAAAGGCGCTTACGGCATGATTAATGATGATGGCGAACGTTTTGATGCTGAAATTGCTGAGTTTATTTTAAGCGAACCTTACACACTGCATTAATGGCTGATTATTTAATTGGGGATGTGCAAGGGTGTTACGACCCCTTGCAGCTACTATTAAAAAAAATTAACTTTTCACTAGATAAAGACCAGTTATTTTTTCTGGGTGATGTGGTTAATCGTGGTGATAAATCGCTTGATACACTACGATTTATTCATGAGCATACTGACAATACATCAATGGTATTAGGCAATCATGATTTTCATCTATTGGCCTGTGCGTTTGCTGATATTAATCCCAATAAAAAAGATACATTCACGGATATTCTGACGGCTAAAGACAGCTCTTCATTGCTCGAGTTTCTCATACAGCAGCCATTATTAATTAACCACAACGATGCATTGTTGGTACACGCAGGTATTCCACCAAATTGGGATTTGGACACGCTAACCACTCAAGCACAACAAGCGCATCAACAGCTTCAATCTGAAAATTTGGGAAATTTTTTAAACCAAATGTATCACAACCACCCCTACACTTGGCATGAAGCATTAAGCGAAATTGATCAGTGTCGCTATACAATTAACGCGTTAATGCGTATGCGCTTTTGCCAATCTGACGGCACATTGGAGTTTGAGCATAAGCTTGATGCTGAGTATCCTCCAACTGGATTTAAAGCTTGGTTTGAGCACAAAGATCGTGCATTAAAAGATACTGATATTTTCTTTGGGCATTGGTCAACTTTAAAAAATGTTCGTCACTCGCACATTTACCCAATGGATCACGGCTGTGTTTGGGGTGGTCAATTAAGTGCAATCAGACTATCAGATAAGCAAGTGTTTTCAGTGAGTTGCTAGCCTTTTACTTGACCTTCAAACACAAATTCAGCTGGGCCTGACAAAAATACCGAGCCACCTGATTGGTAGCTAATTAAAGCGTCACCGCCTGTTAGATGTGCGCTCACTGTAGAATCTAACAAGCCTTGTTCAATGCCGTGCACAACAGCAGCACACGCACCACTGCCACAAGCTAGTGTTTCACCTGCGCCACGCTCGTACACACGCAATTTAATCTCTGATCGATTAAGAATTTGCATAAAGCCAATATTAGCCTGATTGGGTAATAAATCACTTGCCTGTATGGTTAAAGCAATTGACTCAATCTCCATATTGGTTACATCATCAACAATCATGACACAATGCGGATTTCCCATGGATACAACACCCATTTCAAAGCCTTCAATTTGATAAGTTGCCTGCACTTCAGGTAATAATAAAGGGATGTTATTGGGGCTAAAATGTGGCGCACCCATATCAATTTTTACCGAGTTATCCGGATTAATGGTTAAGGTGATTAAGCCCGTGTGTGTTTCAACGACAATCGGGTTGTTTGTGCTTAAGCCTTTTTCTCGTACAAAGCGCGCAAAACAGCGTGCACCGTTACCACATTGCTCAACTTCTGAACCGTCAGCATTATAAATAATATAGCGAAAATCTACCTTAGCAGAATCGCTTGATTCAACCATAAGCAGTTGATCAAAACCAACACCAAAATGTCGATCCGACCAATTAACAATTTGCTCGGTAGTTAGTTGAATATCGCTACGAGTATTGTCAATCACCATAAAGTCATTGCCAAGCCCATGCATTTTTGTAAATTGAATCATCATGCGCTTCATTTTATCCACTTATAAAGCTAAAGGTTAATAAAAACCTTAGTTCTGATAAAATATGCAAACTTTTATACACAAAAATATCCCATGCAAACACCAAGCAATATCACTCTTAATAAAGACAAAAACGTATTAACGCTAACTTTTAACGGTATTGATTACCCACTACCTACTGAATTTTTAAGAGTCTACTCACCATCTGCTGAAGTGGTTGGACATGGGCCAGGTCAAGAAACCCTGCAACTCGATAAAGAAAACGTCAAAATTGATCGCATTGAGCCAACCGGTAATTATGCGATTATTTTATTTTTTAATGATGGTCACGATAGTGGTATTTACTCTTGGGAGCACTTATACAAACTAGCCATGAGCAAAGATGAGTTGTGGTCAAACTACCTAGCAAGACTTAAAGAGGCAGGACACACGCACTCACAGTTATAAAATAACATGGGTTTTTTAACTGCCCTACTGTCTTTTGCGCTCACTATTGGCGTTTTGGTCACCATTCATGAGTATGGTCACTATTGGGTCGCTAAACAATTCGACGTTAAAATTTTAAGATTTTCTGTTGGCTTCGGTAAGGTGATCAAATCATTCAAGCGAGGTGAAACGGAATTTACTCTGTGTGCAATTCCGTTGGGTGGTTTTGTTAAGATGCTGGATGAGCGTGAGGCGAGCGTTGACCAATCTGAGCGACATCGCGCCTTTAACCAAAAGTCTGTTTATCAACGTTTTGCTATCGTTGCCGCGGGCCCTATTGCTAATTTCTTACTTGCCATTTTACTCTACACGCTAATCTTTATTATGGGCGTAACTGGTGTAAGGCCAGTAGTTGGTAGTACAACACCGTTAGGTGTATTTGCTCAATCTGGTATTGAAGTGGGTGATGAATTATTATCTGTTAACAGGTCACCAACACCTAGTATTGCCGATTTTTCTATGCAGTTTGTCCAGGCTATTGATGAGCAGCCACTAACCATTCAAACACGCTCATTACAATCAAATTTAACAACACATGAGCTGCACTTATCTGATGATTTTTTAGCCAATCCTGAACAAGGTATTAATCATTACTTGGGTTTTGAGTTTGACACACCAAGCATTCCTGCTGTTATCGATCAAGTTTCACCGAATTCAGCCGCTCATAAGGCTGGTTTACAAACGGGAGATCTTATTGTTCAAGCCAATGCTAGCACTATAAATCATTGGCAAGATTTTGTAAAAATTATTCAGCACAAGCCTATTAAACCGATTGAACTAAAAGTTAATCGCAACGACCAACTACTCGTTTTAATTCTAACTCCTAGGTTAATTGGTGATACGCCAAAAGCTGGTGTGAGTGTGCGCTTGCCCGATCAATATTTAAAAGATTGGCAGGTGTTGATTCAAAAAAATCCGATAGATGCACTATTTGCTGCAACTGACAAGGTTTACCAATTAACACTACTCAACTTGAAAATGATTAAGAAAATGATTGTGGGTGAGGCGTCGATTGATCAAATCAGCGGGCCAGTCAGTATTGCCAATTATGCAGGCAAGAGTGCCGAGGTTGGTCTAACCCCGTTTTTGTCTTTTTTAGCCTTAATTAGTATCGGCTTAGGGTTGTTAAATTTGCTGCCAATCCCCCTATTAGATGGTGGACACCTATTCTTTTATTTAATTGAAATGATCAAAGGTTCTGCTGTCTCCGACACGGTACAGCAATTTTTTGCCAAATTTGGCCTGTTTGTTATTTTGTCATTAACGCTTGTTGCGCTGTATAATGACTTAATACGCTTATTGTAATCGAATGAATATTATGAAAAAAACCGCCCTTCAATTATTAGTTTCCGCCAGTCTTTTTGGCTCTTCAGTTGCTTTTGCTGATCCTATTAAAAGTATTGAAATCTTAGGCTTAGACTCCATTTCACGAGGCACAGTATTAAGCTACCTGCCAGTTGAAACTGGTGATGATTACAACAATCAAGTGTCTGGACAAATCATTCGCGACTTATACAAGACCAGTTTTTTTAAAGATATTGAGGTTTCACAAGATGATCAAATTTTAAAAATTGTTCTAACGGAAAACCCTCACATTAAATATGTTGATGTGCTTAATTATTCTGACAAAGTGATTGATGAAGAAGCATTAACTCAAATCCTTAAAAATATGGATTTGTCTCAAGGTAAGATTTTCAACAAAAGACAGCTTGATAAATTAATCACGCAACTTGAGGCTTCTTATATTTCTAAAGGTTATTACGGCATTAATATTAGTCAAAAAATCGAAGTAGATGCTCAAAATAGAGTGGGTATTGAACTTGATGTTCAAGAAGGTGAAGTGGCTAGAATTACTTCAATGAAAATCTCTGGTGGTAATATCCATGACGAAGATGACTTACTTGATTTGTTTGATATTGGTGAGGCTGATTTCTTTTTAATGAACTACTTTACTGAAAAAGATCATTTTTCTAAAGTGGCGCTTGATGCGGGTGTGGAGGCGATGAAATCTCTATACGTCAATTCAGGCTATTTAGATTTTAAAGTTAATAAGATCCAAACTGCCTTATCTGATGATAAGCAAAATATTGATATTGATATCCAGATTAGCGAAGGTGCGCAGTATAAAATTGGTGATATTAGCTTTACCGGTGAGTTGCTTAATCAATCCATAGAAACCTTGAATGAATTATTGACTATTAATTCAGGCGATACCTTTGAGCGTAAAAAGGTTATTGAAAGTATTCAGGTCATCACTGACGTGTTTGCTGATCAGGGTTATGCATTTGCCAAAATTAACCCGATAACCACTGAAAATAAAGAATCTCACGTGATCAGCTTAACCATTGATGTTGCACTCAATAAAAAAGTCTATATTAATCGTATTACCATT
>NZ_JAQRMS010000199.1 GCF_028599055.1 Candidatus Thioglobus sp. | reverse complement strand
TACCATGGGTGTACTGAAAAACAAGATAATACAAACATTACCATGGGTGTACTGAAAAACAAGATAATACAAACATTACCATGGGTGTACTGAAAAACAAGATAATACAAACATTACCATGAGATTACTGAAAAACAAGGTAATACAAACATTACCATGGGTGTACTGAAAAATACGATCACAAAAAAACATTACAATTTAATATTTAAAACATGTCTGAAATGTAATCAAAATAGATGCAGAATATTTATTTTAACAAATTAAATACTACAATAAATAGAATAAATTTTTATCGTCAGATAGGAAATTTCTATCTGGTATCAAGACAAGATCAAATAAATCAAGTCTTACTATGAGGCTCGCATAGGCCTGCTTCTGAATTTGATAAAACAGAAGGTTCCATGGGCCTGCAGATGAATTTTACAAAACAGAGGTTCCCAAGGGCCTGCATATGAAATTGACAATACAGAGGCTCCCATGACGTGGTAATTTTGATAAAAATAGAGGCTCCCATGAGGTAATGAATCTGACAAAACATTGGTTCCCATGAGGTGATGAATTTGACAAATCAGAGGCTTCCATGAGGTGATGAATTTGACAAATCCGAGGATCCCATGAGGTGATGAATTTGACAAAACAGAGGCTCCCATGACATGATGAATTTGACAAAACAGAGGCTCCCATGACGTGATGAATTTGACAAAACAGAGGCTCCCATGACGTCATGAATTTGACAAAACAGAGGCTCCCATGAGGTCATGAATTTGACAAAACAGAGGCGCCCATGAGGTGGTGAATTTGACAAAACAGAGGCTCCCATGAGGTGGTGAATTTGATTAAAAAAAAAGTATTCACTAATAGATATCTTACATTAAAAATGTAGATGATGATTCACTTGTACTAAAAATATCGCTTACCTGCAAAATGAAACGAATACAAACGATTCCTGACGTTGCCATGATTTTTGCACTGTTTGGGATTAAGTTAATGAGATGAGCCATCTGAGATTCTGCAAAATGATCAAACTTGCTTCCTAACAGTTGAGACATATATCTGAAAAATAAAATAATAAAATACATCCCGGTTTTTTACTTTTATGTATTTCATATCATAAATAGGTTCGTATTTGCTTTCTCATGGGTTCTTGCTGACCACGAAAATAGTCGAGGAAAAAAAAACATGCGGTAACTATTAATGTTTTTACAGATTTTAAGCTCATATTGTACAAAACAAATCTTCAAGACAACTTACGCAATGGTAATACAGGCTTCCCGTACAATCTGAGATCTCAAATCTTTAATACACAACACAAAACAGGGTTCCATCCCTCGTAACAACTGGTAAAACTCATCATACTGGTATCCTCCCTGTACTATCGCAGATCTTACAGTCTTAATCTGAAAAATAACAAGACAATGGTCATGAAAAATAACAAGACAATGATCATGAAAAATAACAAGAAAATGATCAGGAAAAATAACAAGACAATGATCATGAAAAATAACAAGACAATGATCATGAAAAATAACAAGACAATGATCAGGAAAAATAACAAGACAATGGTCAGGAAAAATAACAAGACAATGATCAGGAAAAAAAAGATCAGGAAAAATAAGAAGACAATGATCAGGAAAAATAACAAGACAATGATCAGAAAAAAATAACAAGACAATGATCAGGAAAAATAAGAAGACAATGATCAGGAAAAATAAGAAGACAATGATCAGGAAAAATAACAAGAAAATTATCAGGAAAAATAACAAGACAATGATCAGGAAAAATAACAAGACAATGATCATGAAAAATAACAAGACAATGATCAGGAAAAATAACAAGACAATGTTCAGGAAAAATAACAAGACAATGATCATGAAAAAAAAGATCAGGAAAAATAAGAAGACAATGATCAGGAAAAATAACAAGAC
>NZ_JAQRMS010000198.1 GCF_028599055.1 Candidatus Thioglobus sp. | reverse complement strand
TATATGAAATCATTCCAATGAAGTAAACCCTCCACTAAAAGTCTTATCTTAACCAAATATGTTTAAGCTTAACACTTTAAAGATATTTAGTCAAAGATTATTTTTAAGACCCGTTGTTGACCCAATTAAGAACTGGTATTTTCTTTTATTATTTTTTTTTTTTTAAATAACCCTTCAGAATAGTCTTAAATTTGTCATTTACTCTTTAATAAATACTGCAAGAGTCCCTTTTGGTACGACACAAAAGAGACGATCTCTGAGAACGGGATTAGAAAACATAAAAGCACATCTGAAATTACGTTTTGTGAGGGACAAGTACATTCCATTAAAAAGAGAATACATCAAATCATTATACGGACGTTCTAATGTACAACTGATGGTCGCAAATTACGGAGTGCAACCTCAAATATATACCAATTATTATGGAATATTGAAAACTTCAAATCAACTACCGCAACATCGTTTAAAAAGCATACGCCTACCAAATTATACATCTATGTAATTCCAGAATATCGTGTTCCGCGAATATATTCGTTGTTGGAAAAACGTCGTATTGTTACACAACATGACAATTCAGCCTTAGATACTCTTTCTAATATCAATAAAATTATGGGTTTTATCGTATCATCTCTAGATGAAAGACTGTACTTGATCGTATCCATCGACGGTTTGTGATGTATCATAGTCTTGAGTCAATTAAGCGTTTTCAAAGGAAAATTATTTCGCATATCACTATAAGTATGTTACATATCATAGTTAGATATTTGATCTTTTAATTCGTACCCTCGTTCCATAAAAATACAGCTTCAGATATGAAATGCTGGGGGAAATGACGAAGGCATTTTTTCGTCAAATAACGAACTTTAAAACAATGTAAAGTGAAAGTTGGTATCGATTTCTATAATATACGTGAAAAACTTTTTATCTACAAATACAACATTTGTTTCATTCAAAAAAGCAAATATTATAACGAAAAAACGCTTCTTACCTTGCATGTGGCTTTTGATCCGGACGGATTTGTATCGTATCCGCGGGTTTCAACAAAAATGATTACAGTCGGTAATACGGTGTGTTATTTCAAGTCTATTATGTCACCAAACAACAAAACGTCGCGGTTTATGTTTGTAAAATGATTATCTTTCATTTGTTTAACGACACTGTCAACAATAGTTCAATGGCGACCAGTTTTAGTGGTGGAGGAAGCCGGAGTACCGGAGAGAACCAACGACAATGGGCAAACAACTGGTAAACTTTATCACTTGCGGCTGCGAGTCGTTTGCATCCTTTTCGTAATTTACAAAGTCGAGCACGAACCCACGCTATATTGCTGATAAGCTTGTATGAGTTGTTAGATCCGCAGCCGCCTAACTCAATTAGCCAACCGGGTCCCTCGTTATCTTACTGTGGTAGTCAATGTTTCCCGAAAAAAATCATGAAATATTCACATTCCTTACTAGACTGGTACTCGTGACCCCTCGAGTTTGTTATACATTCCTTACTAGACTGGTACTCGTGACCCCTCGAGTTTGTTGTACATTCCTTACTAGACTGGTACTCGTGACCCCTCGAGTTTGTTATACATTCCTTACTAGACTGGTACTCGTGACCCCTCGAGTTAGTTGTACATTCCTTACTAGAGTGGTACTCGTGACCCCTCGAGTTTGTTATACATTCTTGACTAGACTGGTACTCGTGACCCCTCGAGTTTATTGTACATTCCTTACTAGACTGGTATTCGTGACCCCTCGAGTTGTTGTACATTCCTTACTAGACTGGTACTCGTGACCCCTCGAGTTTGTTATACATTCTTGACTAGACTGGTACTCGTGACCCCTCGAGTTGTTGTACATTCCTTACTAGACTGGTATTCGTGACCCCTCGAGTTGTTATACATTCCTTACTAGACTGGTACTCGTGACCCCTCGAGTTA
>NZ_JAQRMS010000197.1 GCF_028599055.1 Candidatus Thioglobus sp. | reverse complement strand
GAGTTCGTCAGAAACCGTAGATATAGAACAGACCGGCAATACAATGATCAAAAGAGACCCAAGAGGTAGTCAGAAACCATAGATATAGAAAAGACAGGCAATACAATGATCAAAAGATACCCAAGAGGTAGTCAGAAGCCGTAGATCTAGGAAAGACAGGCAATATAATGATCAAAAGATACCAAAGAGGTAGTCAGAAGCCGTAGATCTAGAAAAGACAGGCAATACAATGATCAAAAGATACCCAAGAGGTAGTCAGAAACCGTAGATCTAGAAAAGACAAGCAATAAAATGATCAAAAGATACCCAAGAGGTAGTCAGAAATCGTAGATCTAGAAAAGACAGGCAATACAATGATCAAAAGAAACCCAAGAGGTAGTCAGAAGCCGTAGATCTAGAAAAGACAGGCAATACAATGATCAAAAGACAACAATGTGGTCGTCAGAAGCCGTAGATCTAGGAAAGACATGCAATACAATGATCAAAAGATACCAAAGACGTAGTTAGAAGCCGTAGATCTAGGAAAGACAGGCAATACAATGATCAACAGATACCCAAGAGGTAGTCAGAAACCGTAGATCTAGAAAAGACAGACAATACAATGATCAAAAGATACCAAAGATGTAGTCAGAAACCGTAGATCTAGGAAAGACAGGCAATACAATGATCAAAAGATACCAAAGAGGTAGTCAGAAGCCGTAGATCTAGAAAAGACAGGCAATACAATGATCAAAAGATACCAAAGAGGTAGTCAGAAGCCGTAGATCTAGAAAAGACAAGCAATACAATGATCAAAAGATACCAAAGGGGTAGTCAGAAACCGTAGATCTAGAAAAGACAGGCAATACACTGATCAAAAGCTACCACAGGGGTAGTCAGAAACCGTAGATATAGGAAAGACAGGCAATACAATGATCAAAAGATACCAAAGAGGTAGTCAGAAGCCGTAGATCTAGGAAAGACAGGCAATACACTGATCAAAAGCTACCACAGGGGTAGTCAGAAACCGTAGATATAGGAAAGACAGGCAATACAATGAGCAAAAGATACCAAAGAGGTAGTCAGAAGACGTAGATCTAGAAAAGACAGGCAATACAATGATCAAAAGATACCAAAGAGGTAGTCAGAAGCCGTAGATCTAGAAAAGACAAGCAATACAATGATCAAAAGATACCAAAGAGGTTGTCAGAAGCCGTTGATCCAGGACAGACAGGCAATACAATGATCAAAAGATACCAAAGAGGTAGTCAGAAGCCGTAGATATAAAAAAAACAGGCAATACAATGATCAAAAGATACCAAGTGGTAGTCAGAAGCCGTAGATATAGAAAAGACAAGCAATATAATGATCAAAAGACCCGAAAGAGGTAGTCGGAAGCCGTAGATCTAGGAAAGACAAGGCAATACAGTGATCAAAAGATACCAACGAGGTAGTCAGAAGCCGTATATCTAGAAAAGACAGGCAATACCGTAATCAAAAGATACCAAAGAGGTAGTCAGAAGTCGTAGATCCAGGAAAGACAGGCAATACAATGATCAAAAAATACCCAAGAGGTAGTCAGAAGCCGTATATCTAGGAACGACAAGCAATACAATGATCAAAAGATACCCAAGAAGTAGTCAGAAGCCGTAGATCTAGGAAAGACAGGCAATACAATGATCAAAGGATACCAAAGAGGTAGTCAGAAGCCGTAGATCTAGGAAAGACATGCAATACAATGATCAAAAGATACCAAAGAGACAGTCAGAAGCCGTAGATCTAGGAAAGATAGGCAATACAATGATCACAAGATACCAAAGAGACAGTCAGAAGCCGTAGATCTAGGAAAGATAGTCAATACAATATAAGTGTTCTTACTTTTCACGCCTATTTGTAAAAAAATAAAAATAAAAAAAGAATGTGTCTGAGGACACGGAGTGACCCCCCTTTCAGCTAATTATA
>NZ_JAQRMS010000196.1 GCF_028599055.1 Candidatus Thioglobus sp. | reverse complement strand
CGACCATTCCTGTTAAAGTCATAGTTTCATGAGTATAAAGAGGGAACAGTGTTATTAAGATTCATGGAGTTCTCGACCATTCCTGTTAAAGTCATAGTTTCATGAGTATAAAGAGGGAACAATGTTATTAAGATTCATGGAGTTCTCGACCGTTCCTGTTAAAGTCATAGTTTCATGAGTATAAAGAGGGAACAGTGTTATTAAAATTCATGGAGTTCTCGACCATTCCTGTTAAAGTAATAGTTTCATGAGTATAAAGAGGGAACAGTGTTATTGAGACTCATGGAGTTCTCGACCGTTCCTGTTAGTCATAGTTTCATGCGTATAAAGAGGGAACAGTGTTATTAAGATTCATGGAGTTCTCGACCATTCCTGTTAAAATCATAGTTTCATGAGTATAAAGAGAGAACAGTGTTATTAAGATTCATGGAGTTCTCGACCATTCCTGTTAAAGTCATAGTTTCAATTCAACTACAAACACTCGCTTACCTATCAGTTTCATATATTGGCAGAACTTTATATGGATCTGTATTTATCATGGTAGGATCTGGACAATCCTGGTTGGTGCATCGATATTCTACATCAAGGCTGTGCTTACCAAGAACAGAAAATATCCTTTGATTATCACTTCCTCTTATATCAACAATTATCTGACTTCCAGCGGTCATCTCTTCAAATGATACACTGCCTCCATAAATACACCAGATAAGCTTCCCAATTCCGAATTTTTTTTCTTTGAAAGCGTTCCATATTTCAAAGTATTTCTGCAAAAAAACATGCAAATCAGATCGAAGCAAAATAACTAAAGATAAATCAACAAGAACTTCCAACATATATAATATATGAAGAATAACGTCGGTTTTGAAGGGTGCGACAAACATATCTAGTATATCAGTAAGTCCAAAATAACGAGCTGTGATACTAGTGGTAATGTATGTCACATAAAAACTGGACGTTTGTTTTCATCTAACAATGCTTAATGACACACAGACAGATAATATTTGAAATCAGTACCAGATTCAGAGTCAGTTCGTTGATATGGACAATACTCCTCAGGGAAATTCATGGGGGAATGAATATTGCCAAAATTCATTTGACTCTGATGACTATAATTATTAGGAATTAAGAAATAAAAATAAAATAAGATCAAACAAATTAATAATGACTTACTACAAATGCATTGAATATGTTCACATTTTATCAATATGCTTTGATTGATTGATTTGATTTTTGGTGTTTTAACGCCACTTTCAACAATATTTCAGTTATATCGTGGCGACCAGTTTTAATGTATGCTTGCATTAATAGAAAAAATAATAAACAAAGTGTTTTTTCTGCTGATAATCCAGCTTTTGAATTAAAAAAAAACAACATTTTTGCTATTAATGGTTCAATGCATTATTGTACACTGACAAGAAATTATATGTGTACTATGAAATATAAATAAAATAATGGTCTTGATTGATGAAGGGATAACTCCTTTCTTAGCAAGAACAAATGTGCCTACTTTAATCAATGTTCCCTCATACTAACATCATCAACAACCAATCAAGGTTAACGACATATTTGTTATATTTGGTGAGTATTTGAAGAGAACGACATATTTGTTATATTTGGTGAGTATTTGAAGAGATTTGTGAGAGTGTACTT
Source organism: Candidatus Thioglobus sp. (assembly GCF_028599055.1). GTDB lineage: Bacteria > Pseudomonadota > Gammaproteobacteria > PS1 > Pseudothioglobaceae > Thioglobus_A. Next base: position 303 of record NZ_JAQRMS010000196.1, on the reverse strand, counting down.
CAACAGACTGTCTCCTAGTTATGTACCAACTATGCTAGTCGTCTTGTTCACCTGTTGTCGCGTGAAGCAGGTATACTCAAGTCAAACGACAACAAGCCATCCCTGTCCTAGAGTTTCAAATTTCGCTATATAGATCATGTCCTTTCACTAACAAATCCAAGTTGAACAACAACGTTGATCATTGTTGATAATGAGATAAAGGATAACACAGATCTGCTTCATACCTTGACACACCTCACAATGTTGATAATGAGATAAAGGATAACACAGATCTGCTTCATACCTTGACACACCTCACAATGT
>NZ_JAQRMS010000195.1 GCF_028599055.1 Candidatus Thioglobus sp. | reverse complement strand
CCTGGTTGGATATACATTAGTTTAATATCCATTGCTTGTGCCCAATCTCGTAGTGCTTGTGAGATGTATTCTGGTCCGTTATCACATCTAATAGCTTCAGGCTTACCTCTCCACTCAATTATTTCTGGGCGACTATAAAGCTTCTTTCTGTTATCACTGTAAATATATTTGTGTATATTAAGTTTCCTATAACAAGAAATTATTATAAAGGGAAGTACTCTGACCACGCTGCCAACAAAATGGGTTAATTGTGAGGCGACTTTATAAGTAGAAGACAAAATTTATATAGGACTTTGCACGAATTGCTATAAGCAAAAAAATACCCCTGAAAAAGGGGCATTTGAATAGATGATAGTTATAGGTGTACTTGAGCCACCGACCCCAGCATTCATAATGCTGAGGTCCATAACGTTATGATGTTATAATGTGTTAACGTTTTATCAACAAAAAGGAATAAGCATGGGAGAGTTGTCCAAAAGATCTACGGTCTATTTTGAAGAAAATTTGCACCAAGCCTTAAAGATTAAAGCAGCCATCAGCCATCAATCCGTCTCAGAGATGGTTAATGAAGCTGTACGCCATCTGCTTAATGAGGACCAAGAAGATATTCTTAGTTTTAATCAAAGAGAATCTGAGCCAGTAGTCAGCTACGAAACCCTACTTGACGAGCTCAAGGCAGATGGCAAAATATAGGCTTGTTTTTAAAAAATCGGTTGCTAAAGATTTAAAAAAGATTCCCAATAAGGACATAGCGCGTATTCTTGAACGTATTAACACCTTGGTTGGCGATCCAAAACCACAAGGCGCTATCAAATTAACCAATCAAGAAAAATACCGTATTAGACAAGGTACGTATAGGATTCTGTACGAATTGAAAGACTTGGATCTTATTATTACCGTCGTTAAAATTGCACATCGTAAAGAAGTATACAAGAACCATTAATAAATATATTTTGCATTAATATAAGCAAAAAAAATACCCCTAAAAGGGGCATTAGAATAGACGCCCCTCAAGGGGTACTGAAAAGAGTGGTGGTTATAGGTGGACTTGAACCACCGACCCCAGCATTATGAATGCTGTGCTCTAACCAGCTGAGCTACATAACCAAAGAGCGTGTATTATCAAGACATTTGATGTAAATGTCAATAGTTAAAGGTTAATATTGCTAAAATCAAACCCATGAACTCACCCATTAAAATTGCACTAACTGGTGGCATTGCCTGCGGTAAATCAAACGTTGCTCAGCTTTTTTCTGATCTGGGTGTAGATATTATTGATCTTGACGAATTGTCACGTCTGGTGGTTGAGCCTGGCACTCAAGGCCTTAGCGAGCTGGTTGAGTATTTTGGCGAGCGCATTCTTAATACTGATAAAACCCTGAATCGCCGAGCCTTACGAGAGATTTTGGTTAGTAAACCAACCAACCAAGAGAAAATTGAGGAAATTTTGCATCCAAAAATATTGGAAAAAATGCAAATGGAGATCAAAAAGGTTAAAAACAAGTTGGTTATTGTCGAAATACCACTATTAGTAGAAAAAAATCTAGCTTATTTGTTTGATCGAGCCATTATTGTGCAGTGTAATGCTGAAAAACAGCTAGAAAGACTCAAAAAACGCGATAATATTGACGAAAACCAGGCAAAAAAGCTAATAAATTCGCAAACCAGTGATGAAAATCGTCAAAAATTGGCCGAACAATTGCCGGTTGATGTGATTGAAAATAATTCGGAAATTTCAGAAATGGTGCAAAAAGTACGAGATTTGTATCAAAAACTAATCAATTTGTAAGCGTTTAACCGGGTTTCCGCCAATAAGATGCTCAGTGATGATTTCATCAACATCTTCTTCATCAATGTATTGATACCAAACATTATCTGGATACACCACAGCCACTGGCCCGTGCTCACACCTGCCTAGACAGCGAGATTCACTAATACCAATTTTACCTTCGCCCATTTGT
>NZ_JAQRMS010000194.1 GCF_028599055.1 Candidatus Thioglobus sp. | reverse complement strand
TTGAAAGGTGCAAAAAAAAGTTGTGAAAGATTAAGATATGTTGAAAGACGAGACTTTAAAAAAACATTCCCTCAAATATAATTTTTTTTACCAAAATAAAGTAGAAAGAAAGGACCATATTAGGTACTGATAGAATTGTATGCTTTTATAAAACTCCCACCCACTCTTTTAGAAATTCCAGAAAAATATCTTTGACAATTGCCTTGTCTCAGAGTACAAGTAAGTATAGATATGCTTTATAATTATTGACATGCAACCTATAATTAAAGGAACATTATCCATGTTTGACAGCATTGTATTCTAAATATACCTATATAATGGCTTCCATAGGGACTCTGTCTACTAATCAGAGGTACTGATAGCCATCATGTCATGTCATATTTCTTACTCAATTCAATTAGCATTACATTACATCTGTTTCAGTAAAAGATTCTGTTAAAGTTAACCTACTGGGAATATCCTGGTTTCAATTCTCTGACATTGCATGAATCTTCTTAATGCCAGGTGAATGTCACTTCTTCAACAACTTAAAGAAATCACAATCAAGACAGAAATAAGGCAAATAACAGGAAAGGTTGCCATGGTGACACACGTACCAATATATAGTGGAAGAAGAGTATGAAGATACCAAAGGGGTAACCGTAATCAGAATCTGTAAATCAAAGAACAGACAACACAATGGCCAAAAGATACCAAAGTGGTAATCAGAATCTGTAAATCAAAGAAGAACAGACAACACAATGGCCAAAAGATACCAAAGTGGTAATCAGAATCTGTAAATAAAAGAAGAATAGACAACACAATGGCCAAAAGATACCAAAGTGGTAATCAGAATCTGTAAATCAAAGAAGAATAGACAACACAATGGCCAAAAGATACCAAAGTGGTAATCAGAATCTGTAAATCAAAGAAGAACAGACAACACAATGGCCAAAAGATACCAAAGTGGTAATCACAATCTGTAAATCAAAGAAGAATAGACAACACAATGGCCAAAAGAAATACGACAAAAGGACAAAGAACAATCTACAAAACGAAGAAGAACATACAACATAATGGCCAACAGAAAGAGTACAAAGGACAAACAACTTTCTATAAATCATACACATAAAACTAAAGATCGAGTAACACGAAGACGCCAACATTTTAAACAAAATTTAGTACCATTATACATACATGGGTACATACAATATCAGGTATACAGTATGCCCCCTTTTGTAAGGACAACTCTTCTCCAATGAAAAACTGGTCTTACAAGATGGGTGTCCTCTCTTGAGGGGAAAACTTAGTAGTATTTTACATCTCAAATACGGCCTGACAAGAGAGAGAGACTACTGTATAATGGCCACCTTTAATACATGTTCAAGCCATTATCTTATATTTGTTTGTAAACTAAATACAACAACCACATCAAAATATATTGGTCAACCATTAACTGCATCTAGCATGTCAAGCAGATCTTGAAGTTGAACATTCCTGTACTGGAATGGAGCATTATATTTTGTAAAACCACCTCAGCGAATCTTGTATCTAAGCTCATTGTACATGACATACAAATGTATAAAACATGTGTTCAAATATATTTTTTTCGTGTGTTAGTGTTAATCATTAAAACTCAATAAAGAAGTCAAGTTCAGTGTGAAATATGTAAAGCATAAACAAACATTTCTTTTCTAAACAAACTAGGCATAAAGAAATCAACTGAGATATACAGAGTTAATCAAATTGCTTGGCTAACTTCAGTTAGAATGGGAGAAATGATGCAAAGAATTATTATGGTTGAATATATACAAATGTCAATTTCTTGTTTGTAAACACCTTGAAGAAATGTCAATTACCTGGAAAAGGTACAGTGTAACCTTTTGACAAAGGTAGCCTCCAGTGGACAGAATACATTGACCAGTTTGTAACAACAAAAGATAGGGCAAATTGATAGCCATGCCAAAAATCTTGTCTTGTGACATTTATC
>NZ_JAQRMS010000193.1 GCF_028599055.1 Candidatus Thioglobus sp. | reverse complement strand
GCTTAGTGTGTATGTGGGAAAGGGATAGTTATTTAATGTGTGTTCGTGGAATGGGAGTATATGGACCTAGGCTTAGTGTGTGTGTTTGTTTGTTGTGATGACATAGTAAGAAGTGTTGTCCATCACTGTTTAAGATTTGAGATGAGAGGTGATTGTTTGTTGTGTTGACATTGTAAGAAGTGTTGTCCATCACTGTTTAAGATTTGAGATGAGAGGTGATTGTTTGTTGTGTTGACATTGTACTCTTGTAATTAGTTACAGTTACATTTTTGTTCTATATTAATGAGCAAGCTTGACATTCGTTTCAGTTAGAATGTGTCTGTAAAATACATGTACTATTAGTCATGATCAATTTTTCTTTCTCGGTCATATTTATCATTTAAGAATGTCAACTTACTGAACAGGTTATTTATAATGGAAACATAGAGACGCTATATTATAATTTCATTATGAAATGACCACTACAATTATACAAAAAATGTAGTTTCAAGTATAAATGAAGTAGTTTCATTAAAAGGCTATGGTTGCTAATAATATAGAGTCAAGCCTGTTGTATGTAACTTTCAAAAGGAACATTGAAATATAATCACTTAAGACAGATGGTTTATAAATACAGGTTTCATTAATATGAAATGCATCATGAGGGGAAATTAAAATGAAGGTCTTACATAATGCAAGTTGTTGCTCAGCAGAGGTGGTGACAGATGCAGGTTTAACTGTATATCTTGTTTGATAATGTCACTAGTTATGTTTCTATTGGTTTTGTCTGTTACTTTAGATATAGATATATCATATACTCATATTATACAGGTAGAATCCGTCAACTAGAAGGTAAAGAAGTTTTATTAGCTGCCGACATAGACCTTGCACGAGAAATTCAGAATATAGAAAGGCAATGCTTAATGAAACAAGCCATTGGAAGCGTTACAGGTCAGGACCTAGTTAGACAAATAACATTGGATGAAAGACATGTATATGATACAGAAGAAGCTGAGAGAAAAATGATGAAAATGAAGATCAGCAAGAAGAAAAGGGGGGAGTTTACGATTAAATGTAAATGTTGTGGTTTAATAATTATTGAGGGTGATTTGGTGAGGCATATTAAAAGAAAGCATTACATAATATGCTGCAAAGACATATTAGCACGAATAACTCGAAAAACAACAGAAAAGAAAAAGAAGATGTTTGATGGCGTTCAAAAGCAAGACAAAGTTTACGGACGAGAATGTCAGCATAACTGGGGATCTATTCTGATTTTCCACAAGCTTGAATTTGTGTCTTTGTCTCAAAAATACATTAAGTTTTTTGATGTAAAAAGAGACGAATTTCTTGATTGTAAAAAGTGGTCGGACTTGACATTCGTGATAAACGAAATATCTGAAAACGACATAAAAGAGTATGCTGATACTGCGATAAGCTCACAAGACACAAATATTTAAATGTGTTAATGATCTTTAAAGTCTTTACTTACATTATGTTTATATGCATTATTTAGACAATATCAATAAACATGACAGCAATAATTCACAGCCAAATAAAAGTTTCCACACCATCAAATGTGAACAAATGAGATACAGAAAAGGGTTTGACAAATTTGTCCTATATAGAATTATTATTATTCTCTTCATGAACATACAAATGTAGTTTCCATTTCACGGGGTTGATTTTTAATTAAAGATTAAGGGAAAGTTAGACAAATTGATTGACCTTGACCAAACAGGTTTTTTTTGTGGGAGATATATTGGGGAAACATAAGATTGATTTATGATATAAATAAATAAATAAATAAATAAATCAGTTTTATTTAAAGTCGAAACATGTATAACAGACATAACACAAGCTCTATTACAGTACACTGAGGAAAATGAAATTCCAGGACTTCTACTTTTAATAGATTTTGAAAAAGCATTTGATTCTGTATCATGGGAATTTTTATATAGTGTATTGAAGTTTTTTAATTTCGGTCACTCTATAATCCATTGGGTAAAAGTGTTTTACAATAATATTAAATCTGCCATAATTCAGGGTG
>NZ_JAQRMS010000192.1 GCF_028599055.1 Candidatus Thioglobus sp. | reverse complement strand
CTGGGTACACAACCCACAATCAGTCCAGTTCTAGACGAACAAGCTAACCATTACATGATCAATGTAATATAATGTCTTCTAAATAGTTAAATAAACATAAATACATATTTCCACTCAAAGGGAATGGGCTTTTGGTTCTTCTCCAAATTTTAATAGGGGATGGAAATTAATTGAACCTAATATATACACTTTATCTTCCTTTTAATGATACGAATATATCATTCTACATACAATGTACAGCAAGCATGTTTCATATGAAATTTCCAAGCCATGAAGAAATTATCTTTGGTGTCTTCGTGCATGCAAAATAATACTAGTTTCTAATCATTACATAAATCTGCGTTTGCATTGTTGTTTGGTCGTCATATATGTCTGTATCTTTCCCTTTGCAAAACTTTGAATCCAAATTGACATTTGAAGCTTCATTTGTATAAACAGACTTAATTTATCTTCAAGTTGCAATTTGGTATGATGAGACTGTTCAACCAGTTAATGGTAGTTTTCATAATTACATTGTTTGATAAAAAAAATTCATGATAATGCGCTTATTACGAAATCCCATCAATACATATACATGTACCTTTAACATTTCAATGTTGATGTCCTTGTTAAATTTAATGTCAAATGCTATAATTCCCAATGTGTGTAATTTCATGCAAAGCCAAGTAAATTATTTTCGTCATTGTAGATTCGCCAAAGTTGGGTACATACTGTGGAGATACAAATCCAGATAAAATTGTTTCATCTAAAAGTGAAATGCTCGTAGTTTTTACGTCGGACTATATGATAGAGGGTAAAGGTTTCCTGGCTGAGGTTATATTTAACACAAATATAGAAGAACTGGAAACTGAAACTACAGACAAAGGTACAGATATAAGTATGTTGTAATACATGTAGTTTTATTTATATCTTGAATCTTTTCATCTCCTGTGATTTCCTACAGTAGACAAGGAAGGATCAGGTAGTTTTGACATACGTTGTAATAGGATGACACATATATTTATCTCCTGTGATTTCCTACAGTAGACAAGGAAGGATCAGGTAGTTTTGACATACGCTGTAATAGGATGACACATATTTATCTAATATAGAAACATATCTAGTTTATCTCCGCCACTCTTTTTAATATGTACCAAGCCAGGTAAGTAAGAAGTCATGTATTTGTGTTCGAGCTGTCGATTTTGACTCTTTCTACGACTTTGACATTGAAGTTTTGAACTGTTCAGCGTTTGTGATATTTTGGTTTTTATTATTCCATACATTTTGTTTTATTACAAAAAACATATTTCAACTAACTTCGGCACTGACATGATTTAATAGATATATGTGTTATTGAAATTGACAGTTTATAAATAATGAAAGTATTACTAAAACTAAGGTTTTCCTCCCTCGGGCATATGTGACCGTATCCGATTTTGGCGATCCTATTTAGACCCTTTGGTTTACTTGCTTGCAAAACTAAAATTATTTGGCTTTCCAACCTTTCGATTTTGAGCGTACCTGATGCAGGTTATTCCATGTTAGCTTTTGAGCGTACCTGAGGAAGGTTATTCCATGTAATATTTTGAGCGTACCGGAGGAAGGTTATACCATGTTAGATTTTGAGCGTACCTGAGGAAGGTTATTCCATGTTAGATTTTGAGCGTACCGGAGGAAGGTTATTCCATGTTAGCTTTTGAGCGTACATGAGGAAGGTTATTCCATGTTAGATTTTGAGCGTACCTGAGGAAGGTTATTCCATGTTAGCTTTTGAGCGTACATGAGGAAGGTTATTCCATGTTAGCTTTTGAGCGTACCTGAGGAAGGTTATTACATGTTAGATTTTGAGCGTACCTGAGGAAGGTTATTCCATGTTAGATTATGAGCGTACCGGAGGAAGGTTATTCCATGTTAGCTTTTGAGCGTACATGAGGAAGGCTATTCCATTTTAGATTTTGAGCGTACCTGAGGAAGGTTATTCCATGTTAGATTTTGAGCGTACCTGATGAAGGTTATTCCATGTTAGATTTTGAGCGTACCTGATGAAGGTTATTCCATGTTAGATTTG
>NZ_JAQRMS010000191.1 GCF_028599055.1 Candidatus Thioglobus sp. | reverse complement strand
CGGTTTCGGTGCGAATAAGTCTACCACAGGCTTGAATGAGTTTGAGCGATGCATCAGGTAGAGATATTTCCATAAATGGATTGCGTTTTTGGGATTCTAAATAACCTGCTAGGGTTTTATCAATTGGCGAGGTTGGGACACTAAAGCGCAATTTGACGATAATCACATGGGTGAGATTATCACCTTTAAGGTCGACACCTTCGGCGAAACTGTCGAGTCCAAAAATCACCGAACCTTGATTTTGTTGACGTCGATTAATGTGTTTTTCTAAAATTCCTTTTTTCGACAATTCGCCTTGTACTAGTAAATGTGGCTCTAATTTTTGTTCAATTAAATCTGCCACCAGCTGCATCTGCTTGTTTGAAGTAAATAAAACTAGGGTCAAGACAACTTAAGCGACTCTTTTCTAAAAATTCCAAGCAAAATTTTGTAAATATTTTGCTTGCGATTATTGAATCTAAATTCGCATTCTTTAAGGTATAAAAGTATGTTTAATTTATACCATTTTCAAAAATAAACTAAACTAATTCTATCCATTCCCTATTGTACAATTTCTTAATAAAATTTTCCTTTTTTAAAATATCATTCCAAGCATTACAACATTTATCCACAATCTCTTCATAATCCTTAAAAACCATATTTGATAAATATCGTTGTTTAATATTAGCCATAACTGTTCTACTGGATTAAGCTCTGGTGCGTAAGGAGGCAATGGTATTGGAACAACATTGTCAAAGCAGGTAATTTTGCTAGTGGTGTGCCACGCCGCTCTATCCATTATTACAACAGCATATCTATCCTTTGGCGTTGATTGAGAGATTAACCTTAAGTGCTCTATCATGCCATCGGTATTTGCTAGTGGCAATATCAAGCCAAGTGCTTTGTCTTGTGCTGGGCAAGTGGCCCAAAAAATATAAGCGTATTCAAATTGTTGCTGACGAATGGCACTGGGTCTGGTGCCTCTTGGTGCCCACATTCTAGTAATAGATCCTTGTTGTCCTACTCTGGTTTCATCTTGAAACCAAACATCAACCTTGTTTAAGTTTGTGTCCACAGGCAAAGCATCTATCACCGTTTGTTTGAAGTTTTTTATATAGGCTTTGTGCCTCAAGGTCTTGTCTTGGGTGTTTTGATCTGGAGCTAATCCAGCTAATATTTAGCCTATTCATCAAGTTATGAACACCATTCAAATCTCTGTAATGAATATCAAATTTGTCTTTAAGCAATTGATCTATCTCTATGAGTCTTATTCTACCGCCTTTTTTATTTTCACTTATCTCAATGATGCTATTAAATATTTTTGTTAGTGAGTGTTTGGCAAATAATCCGATTCGTCCCGTATGTGGCTTTTCATTTAAGCCTTTAATGCCGTCTTTTTTATAACGAGCAATCCATTGATTAACCGCATTAATATTAACTAAATATGTCTTAGCAGCATGAGCATAGGTGTGTCCTTGTTGAATGTGGTGCATTGCCATCAATCGAATCTTGACTCTATGGTGTGTTTGTTTCTTGGCTAGGGTTTTAAAGTTTTCGTTGTAAAAAGAAGCTGGAAGTGAGCGAGGTCTAGGCATGATTTTTATCTTGTTAAAAGATTATTATTTTACCATATTTATATCTTTTATTTTTGAAAATAGTATTACACCTTAAAGAATGCGAATTTAGATTCAATAATCGCAAACAAAATATTTACAAAATTTTGCTTGGAATTTTTAGAAAAGAATCGCTTAAGTTGTCTTGACCCTTTGCTAATTAAGCGTTTGTTCGATTTCATCAAATAAAGTGCCGGCAATATTCAGCTCGAACTGTTCATCAAGTTCGCGAATGCAAGTTGGACTAGTGACATTGATTTCAGTAATATAATCACCAATAACATCTAAGCCCACAAACATTAAGCCTTTGGCTTTAAGCGTTGGTGCGATTTGTTCACACAAATAGCGATCTCGATCTGATAAAGGCTGGCCAATGCCGGTAGCACCTGCCGCTAAATTACCTTTAAAACTGCCTTCAGCGGGCATGCGCGCCAAAGCATAATCAATTGGCTTGCCGTTAATTAGCAGAATGCGCT
>NZ_JAQRMS010000190.1 GCF_028599055.1 Candidatus Thioglobus sp. | reverse complement strand
GTATGTCTAGTTTTGTCATGTGGAATTCACGAGTCATTTGTATGTCTAGTTTTGTCATGTGGAATTCACGAGTCATTTGTATGTCTAGTTTTGTCATGTGGAATTCACGAGTCATTTGTATGTCTAGTTTTGTCATGTGGAATTCACGAGTCATTTGTATCTCTAGTTTTGTCATGTGGAATTCACGAGTCATTTATGTGGGAAAAGAATGATAGGATCGTGACGTTAGTTATGAATTTCTTATATAATATTTTTAATTGTAAATGGTAGTTGCATGAAATAAGTATATTGTAGTTTGGATCCTACAATTCAACAAGATACAAAAACATTTTGGCTACAATTTGAACTGTCGTTGAATTTTTTGATGACTTTACTATTGGACCATAGACGAGAATATGTGTAAGAGGCGCCTTTTTATAGAAGTTCTGACGATGTCCGTACGGACAACAATTTCTAGGTTGGCGAATTGCTTACCATTTCGGAACACCTGAGTTCATCCTCAGTTTTTGATTTTGTATATGGTTTGTCGGTCTTGAGTTGTTTTGTGTTTGTTCACGCCGATTATTATTTGTGTTTGTCTTATTTTTTTTTGTCACGTGTTTTTCTTGACATGTTCTGCTTTTCATAATTTAATTTTAAAGCTCAATGTCGGATTCTGAAAATTGTTGGTAAAACGCATCATGAAATCACACCAGGCTATTGCTATTCACTGAACAGAAATGTACACGAATTCAAAAGGTAACATTCATCTTAGATTGATGCTTCGCAGTCAAACGAAGTTACAGATACTGCAAAGTATATTCAATCAAAATTCGGAAAATTTACCTGATTTTATTTTTTATCTTTTCGTAGGCGCACGGAATTTATTTCATTTTATCTCCTCAATATATACAGTCAGATAAAAGTTAAGCACCACATAACTTGTTTCAATAATATCTTTTCTAATAATGAACTTATTTCAAATCGGTTTGCCGTTTTCGTTACCTGTACGCACATACTTACTTACTTGTGAAACAGGTTATTGATCGATTTTTATTTATGTGTATATGACAGGTTGTGTAAAGTGCCACGTGTAGTTTTCAACATTTGTGTTTGCGAACGAAAGCTGATTTTTTTTTTAGGATAGAGTTTTAAGTTTCATTTTCTATTGGTTTGGTATGGTGCGGCGAAAATTAACCATACCAGAAAGGTGGCAAGCTGTTGGCATGCATTACGGTGGTTTTAGCCATAGAAGGGGGAATACCACTTCAGGGTTAACCATTCCATCATTGTACGACTGATGCAACGTTTTCGTCAAACGAGGACTGTTACTGACCGTCCACGTGCAGATAGACCTCGCAAATCGACGCCGAGAGGACCGGCTCATATCCAGACGAGCGCGGCAACGCCGTTCAGTATAGCTGGTGCACTTTGTGGTAATTTACTGTTTGCAGGCTACATTAGCACACGCACTGTAATCAGACGCCTCCACTATCAGGGAATGCGAGCGCAACGACCCATAAAACGTCCACAGTTGAAATTACGTCATCGCCATGCTCGATTTGACTGGTCACATGATCATTTGGGTTGGACTATTCGCACATCGAGATGGGTCCACTGGTCTGATGAAAGTTATTTTTTGTTACGCCCTACCGACGGTACGTCGTGTAAGGGTTTGGCGCCAACGAAACACTTCATTTCAGGACAACCACATTTTGGGCACAACTGCTTTTGGGGGTAGGGGTGTAACTGTCTGGGGTTGTTTTTCCTTTGAGTGTAAGTTGGGCTTGTGCGTTCTGGATGGTAATCTGACAGGCCAAAAATACCGTGACAATGTGCTCGCTCCACGCGTAGTCCACCATTTCGACAATCATGTGTTGGCTGGGAGGCCAATGTACAACGCTAGGCAACATAGAGCCCGAATTGTACATTTTTTTACAGCATAAGGCTGTTCAGACAATTCCATGGCCAACGATGTCGCCAGACATGAACCCTATAGAGCATGTATGGGACTTTATTGGCCGAAAAATTAACCAACGCAATCCAAAATGTCAAAATATTGACGAATTAAGAACTGCTATCTTACAGGAGTG
>NZ_JAQRMS010000019.1 GCF_028599055.1 Candidatus Thioglobus sp. | reverse complement strand
AGGGGCAGCTATTGGGCCTTTTCCACCTATGCGATTGATTTTTCTTTTAGAATTATTGAGGGCTTGTTGATTTATCAAACTATTCAAGCCTTTAGAAAATATAGTAGAAAATTATGAATGATTTGGATTGTTAATCCGTGCCTAATCAAGAGCATTTTTCTTTTTTTATAGGGCAGATTTAAAAAAATGTGTAAGAGTTTAGCAAACCTAAATGATAAACGGCTTTTTAAATTTAACGCCGTAAAAATGGAGAAGAGGAAATGAGTCAATTTTCCGTAGCGCCAATGATGGATTGGACGGATCGCCATTGTCGGTTTTTTCATCGTTTGCTGTCAAAGGAGGCACAGCTTTGGACAGAGATGGTCACCGCTAAAGCCATTATCCATGGTGATAAAAATCGATTGCTTGATTATGATGCGCATGAACATCCGCTGGTTTTACAACTTGGTGGTAGCGACCCTAAAGAAATGGCTCTAGCGGCCAAAGTTGGTCAAGATTGGGGTTATGATGAAATTAACATTAATGTGGGCTGCCCCTCAGATCGAGTTCAGTCAGGAAGTTTTGGTGCTTGTTTGATGCAAACGCCAGAAACAGTGGCTCAGTGTATTGAGGCGATGGGCGAGGTGGTTGATACGCCACTGAGTGTTAAATCTCGCATTGGTGTGGACGACATGGAAAGTTATGAAGAATTAACTAACTTTATTGAGGTGGTGAGTCAGGCAGGCTGTACTAATTTTGTTGTTCATGCGAGAAAGGCTTGGTTAAAGGGTTTGAGTCCTAAGCAGAATAGATCTGTTCCGCCACTTAATTATGATTGGGTGTATCAACTCAAAAAAGACTTTCCAAAGCTTACGATTGGCATTAATGGTGGTATTGGCTCCTTGGTAGAGGTGGGTGAGCATCTAAAGCATGTTGATAATGCCATGTTGGGTAGGGCGGTGTACCACCAGCCTTATTTGTTGGCTGGTGTTGATCAAGCGTTTTATCAATCAAATACCTTAATTATTTCAAGAGAGCAGGTATTACTTGACTTTATTGACTATATTAAAATTCAACAAAAAAACGAGGTGCCGATTCGATCGATGACACGCCATATTTTAGGGCTTTATCATGCGCAGCCAAATGCCAAAAGGTTTAAGCGTTTGCTGAGTGGTAAGGTTGTTGAGCTAACGCATTTGTATGAATGGCTAGAACAGGGAGATAAACATGAGTGATCGTGAATTTTTTGCCGGCATTGATCTTGGTTCTAGCAAAATTGTTATGTTAATTGCTGAAATTGAACAGGATAAAATCCATGTTTTTGCTCATGCATCTGGGGAGTCTGCTGGGATAGAAAGCGGCGTGGTCACCAATCAAGATCAAGCTATTAAAGCGGTACGTGCGGTTATAGATAAAATTAAACGTACGTGCAAAGAGCGCGTGATTAATGTCAGTGTTAATATTAATGATTTGCATTTGAATAGTAATAATCAAAACCGTCCCATTAGTTTTTCTAGAAAATCAATGACAGTTACTAAAGAAGATGTTGCAAAGGCGATTCAAAACTCTTCAGCAGGTGCTGTTGCGACTAATAAAAAACAACTCAAAGCGATTGTAAATGGTTTTACTATTGACGATCAAGTGGTCGATCAACCCATAGGCTTAGAAGCGCAAATTTTGGGCGCTGATGTGCACTTAATATCGGTTTCTAATCAGGCGTTAAACGGTGTTATTAATTGTCTGTCAGATTGTGATTTGGGTATCGATACCGTGATGGCAGATTCTATTGCAAGCAGCTCGGTTTGTATCACGAGTGACCAAAAAGAAGAGGGGGTGTGTCTATTGGATATGGGCGCATCAGTGAGCAATATTTCGGTATTTACCAAAGGCGGCGTAACGTTTAGTCATGTATTTAAGTTTGGCGGAAATACGGTTACGGAAGCAATTTCACAAGCTTACAACACTTCCTTTAAAGAAGCGGAAAGACTCAAGCTTGCTTATGGTGTATTGCAGCCAAATGCGAGCTTAAAGGATTGTTTGGTTGAATTCGAGCAACTAAACTCAAACGAAAAAAATTATCTATCATTGCATGAATTGATCAGTGTTATAGAAAAATCCTATCAAGAAATTTGCAGCATGATTAAGAAAAGTTTAAAGGCTGAAAAGCTTGATAGAGCGCTTAAAGCGGGTATAGTGGTTATTGGTGGTGCTAGTAAGATAGAAAATTGTGAAAGTTTTTTATTAAAAGAATTTAGAATACGCACTAAATTAGCCAAAATAAATCGAACACTGGTCAGTGGTAATGAAGACTTACTAACCGATGTTGGTTATTTTTCAGCATTTGGCTTGTTAACTTGTAATACCGTTGAGCCTTATTTACAAGAAACTGAATTAGTGCAAAAAAAAGGCTTGTTAGGTAAAATGAAAGGACTACTAGAACTTTAATTAACATAAGGGCGCCTCCAAAAACCCCAATACAATTTATGAAACACACAAAACAGCACCTTTCTAGCGCTACACAGCAGTCCTCTAGGAGGGTTCAGCAAAAAATTCATCAAATAACTAGCTATTCTCTTTATTTTTTGCTGAAAAATGCACTATTTTCTGCATTCCTTAAATCGCACCGGGGTTTCTGGAGGTGTCCATGATCAAACAAAGAACCATTAAAAAAACTGTCAAAGCTCGAGGTGTCGGTATTCACAGTGGTGGCATGGTAAACATGACACTCATTCCTGCTGAAATTGATCATGGCGTTGTATTTAGACGTATGGATGTTGGCGGTAAGTTGGTTCGGGCGCACAATGCTTTTGTTAATGAGGTGGTGCTTTCTACCGGCCTTGAAAATCAAGGTGTTAAGGTGTCTACTGTTGAGCATTTAATGAGTGCATTTTCTGCCTTGGGCATTGATAACGTGTTGGTGGAGTTAGACTCTTTCGAGGTGCCAATAATGGACGGCTCATCAGCGCCTTTTGTTTTTTTGGTGCAGTCTGCTGGTATTGAAGAGCAAGAAGCTCACAAGCGTTTTTTCGTCATTAACGACACCATTCGTGTGGAAAACGGTGATTCATGGGCGCAAGTATCACCATTTGACGGATTTAAAGTATCTCTAGAAATTGATTTTGACCATAAAAAAGTCAAGGAAAGTGGGCAAGAATTAACCATTGATTTTTCACAGCAGTCTTACTTGAAAGAAATTTCAAGGGCTAGAACTTTTGGTTACATGAAAGATGTGGAAATGATGCAGCGTCAAAACTTAGCCTTGGGTGCAAGCATGGACAACGCGATTGCATTAAGTGATGATGATGTATTGAACGAAGACGGCATGCGCTATCAAAATGAATTTGTTAAGCATAAAATCCTGGATATTGTGGGCGATATGTACCTACTTGGCTCTAATTTAATTGGCCATTATGAGGGTTACAAAACGGGTCATTTGCTTAATGATCAGTTATTGTCAGCTATTTTAGAGCGTCCTGATACTTGGTCAATTGAAACGTTCGAACAAGATGATTCGCCAATGCAATTCTATTCAGAAGATTGGCAAAATTCCTTGTAATCATAAGCAATTTTAGTGTTTCGTTTGGTATAATCGACAAGTTTTTTATACCCAGCTAAAATAATGAAATTAAATGGTGCACAAATATTAGTTGACTGCTTGAAAAGCGAAGGTGTTAAGCACATCTTTGGTTATCCTGGCGGCGCAGTTCTGCACATCTACGATGCATTAGACGCTTGCACAACAATGGATCATATTTTGGTCCGTCATGAACAGGGTGCTGTGCACGCTGCTGACGGCTATGCACGTACCAGCGGAAAGTGTGGTGTGGCACTCGTTACTTCAGGACCGGGACTAACAAATGCCGTTACCGGTATTGCAACTGCATTTACCGATTCTATTCCAATGGTGGTTATTTCAGGCCAGGTACCTTCTGCTGTGATTGGTAGTGATGCCTTTCAGGAAGTGGATGCAGTAGGTATTACCCGTTCATGCGTTAAACATAATTTTCTGGTAAAAAACGCCGATGATTTAGCACAAACTGTCAAGAAAGCTTTTTACATTGCAACGACAGGTCGTCCAGGCCCTGTTCTAATTGATGTAACCAAGGATGCCACCATTGCTGAAATTGATTATGAAGGTTACCCGGAAACTATTTCTATGCGTTCATATCAGCCTGAAGTTCAGGTGAATGCGGACCAAGTCGCTAAAGCAATTGATATTATCGCCTCAGCGCGTCAACCTATTATTTATTCAGGTGGCGGTAGTGTTATTGGTAATGCTAGTGAAGCGTTAACCGCACTAACTCGTCGCACCGGTTTTCCAATTACTCAAACTTTAATGGGATTGGGCGCCTATCCTGCAACCGATAAACAGTCACTTGGCATGTTGGGTATGCATGGTACTTATGAATCAAACATGGCCATGCATGGTTCGGATTGTGTGATCGCCATAGGTGCAAGATTTGATGACCGTATCACGGGGAATTTAGAAAAATTTTGCCCTGATGCAAAAATTATCCATATTGATATTGACCCTTCTTCGGTTGGTAAAGTAGTGGGTGTTGATGTGTCAGTGATTGGTCAAGTGAATGATGTATTGCGTGCACTGATTAAAGGATTAGAGAATAAAGAGCTGCCAAATATTGACGCTTGGTGGCAGCAAATCAATCAGTGGCGTGAGGTAGATTCCTTGGCTTATAAAACCAAATCAGGTGTTATTAAGCCACAAACAGCTGTTGAAGCATTGTATGAAGTGACACAAGGTGATGCTATTGTGACGAGTGATGTGGGTCAGCATCAAATGTGGGCGGCACAATATTATCCATTTGATAAGCCGCGTCGTTGGATCAACTCTGGTGGTTTGGGCACTATGGGCTTTGGCTTGCCGGCAGCTATGGGCGCTAAATTGGCTGAGCCTGAATTAGATGTTGCCTGTATAACGGGCGATGGTAGTATTCAAATGATGTTGCAAGAACTTTCCACTATGTTGCAATTTCATACACCAGTTAAGATTATCAATCTTAATAATGGCTATTTAGGCATGGTGCGCCAATGGCAGGAGTTTTTCTATGATAAGCGTTACTCTATGTCGTATATGGATGCACTGCCTGATTTTGTTAAACTAGCGGAAAGCTATGGCCACATTGGCATACGTGTCGAAAAGGAAGAAGACTTGAAGCCGGCACTTATTGAGGCGTTTAAACAAAAAGATAGAACGGTATTTATTGATATCATTACCGATCCAACTGAAAACGTTTTTCCAATGATTCCATCAGGTGCAGGGCATCACGAGATGTTGCTAGCCGGGCGTGATGAAATGGCTTCTACTAATGATTCAGGATTAAATTTAGTATAACAATGAGACACATAATTTCAGTACAATTAGAGAATGAATCGGGTGCACTTTCTCGAGTATCAGGCTTATTTTCAGCGCGTGGTTTTAATATTGAATCGCTCACAGTTGCCACTACTAACGATCCTACTATGTCAAGAATGACTATTGTAAGTATTGGTGATGATAATATTATTGAGCAAATTATTAAACAGCTTAACAAATTAATTGACGTCGTCAGCGTAACCGACTTAACAGCTACTGAACACATTGAGCGTGAATTATTACTGGTAAAAATCAGCCTTAAAAACGATTCTCAAGCAGAAGTTGATCGTGTTTTAGATGGTTTTGATGCAAAAATTATTGACGCCTCAGAAGAGGCGTACACCATTGAATTGGCTGGAAAAAGTCAAAAAATTAATGATTTTATCGAGGCATTTGATGCAGATAAAATCTTAGAGGTTTCTAGAACGGGCGTCACCGGCGTTTGTCAGAAAATATAAAGTTAACTATATAGGCGTTAGTTGCGCTATAAACAAAGGAAAAAAGAAATGAATAGATATTACGATAAAGATGCAGACCTAGCGATCATCAAAGGTATGAAAGTGGCGATTGTGGGTTACGGTTCACAAGGTCATGCGCACGCAAATAACTTAAAAGATTCAGGTGTTGAAGTGGTTGTTGCACTAAGAGAAGGTTCAGCTTCAGCTGCTAAAGCCAGTGCTTCTGGCTTAGATGTTAAGTCAATCGAAGCTGCTACTGCGTGGGCGGATTTAGTCATGATTTTGGCACCGGATGAATTCCAGGGTCAAATCTATTCAGACAGCATTGAGCCAAATCTTAAAAAAGGTGCAACGGTTGCGTTTGCTCACGGCTTCAACATCTTGTACGGTTTAATTAAGCCAAGCGCTGATTTAGACGTCATCATGGTTGCACCAAAGGCGCCAGGTCATACAGTGCGTTCAGAGTTTGTTAAAGGTGGCGGTATTCCTGATTTAATCGCGGTATCACAGGATGCTTCTGGTAATGCTAAGGCAACAGCACTTTCATATGCATCAGCAATTGGTGGTGGCCGTACAGGTATCTTGGAAACAACCTTTAAAGATGAGACTGAAACAGACTTATTTGGTGAGCAGGTAGTTCTATGTGGTGGTACAACATCCCTAGTACAAGCTGGTTTTGAAACTTTAGTAGAAGCAGGCTATGAGCCAGAAATGGCATACTTTGAGTGTTTACATGAGCTTAAGCTAATTGTTGACTTAATGTATGAAGGTGGTATTGCTAATATGCGTTACTCAATCTCAAATACTGCGGAATATGGCGATGTAACACGTGGTCCTCGTATTGTGACTGCTGAAACTAAAGCCGAAATGAAGAAAATCTTAACGGAAATTCAAGATGGTACATTCGCTAAAGAATTTGTGGCTAATGTGAGTGATCTGCCAGCACGTCGTGAAGTGCAGCGTGAGCATAAGATTGAACAAGTGGGTGAGTCACTGCGTTCGATGATGCCATGGATTAACAAGAATAAAATTGTCGATCAAGCCAAGAATTAAACACTCTTTAAAAACGCCCAACTTAGTTGGGCGTTTTTGTTTCTAAGGCGTTATAATCAACTTATGAAAAATACCAAAATAAGGCGAGGCGTTTATCTATTGCCGAACATACTGACAACCTTTGGGTTGTTTGCGGGTTTCTTTGCTATCATCCTAGCAACTAAAGGTCAATATGCTGATGCGGCAATTGCCATTTTTGTGGCCATGTTGTGGGATGGGTTGGACGGGCGTGTGGCTCGATTAACCAACACACAAAGCGCCTTTGGTGAGCAATATGACTCCATGGCCGATATGGTGTCATTTGGGGTTGCGCCAGCATTATTAATGTATTTTTATTTATTTGAAGGGTTGTCTCAAGTCGGTTGGATTGGTGCCTTTATTTATGTGGCTGCTGGTGCGTTACGATTGGCAAGATTTAATACTCAGATCGGCGTTCAAGATAAGCGTTATTTTCAAGGCTTGCCGTCACCGGCTGCTGCCGCTTTGATTGCCGGTTTGGTGTGGACCAAAGAGATGATAGGCCCTAGTGCTTATGATGATCAATATTTAGTTATTGGCGCTTGGATAATTCTTGTGTCAGCTGGTATTCTTATGGTGAGTAATGTGCGTTATTACAGCTTTAAAGAGGTTAACTTTAAGGGTAGATCATCATTCAAGTTGTTACTGCTTGCTACCTTGATTTTAATTGTGGTGTCATTATGGCCAAGTGCTATTTTGTTTATCTTTTTCTTTACTTATGCAGTTTCAGGGTTGGTATTAACAACCATTGAGGTTCGTAAAAAGCGTGCTCTAAAAAAACAAGCAAAGAAAAGTTTAAAATAATTTATAATGACACACATGAATAATTACACTAATTTTTCTTTTCTAGGCTTACTCTTAAGCCTAAAGCGATTACTGCCGTAGGCAGATATGAACTCGATTGGCCAAAAGCCTAACCCCACAATAGCACTAGAAAAAAACATATACAAAGGAGACTTAAATGTCTGACAAATTAATTATTTTTGACACAACATTACGCGATGGAGAGCAGTCTCCAGGCGCATCAATGACTAAAGATGAAAAGGTTCGCATTGCCAAGGTATTGGAAAAAATGCGTGTCGATGTTATTGAAGCGGGTTTTGCCATTGCCTCTCCCGGGGATTTTGAAGCAGTACAGGCCGTTGCCAATACCATTAAAGATTCAACCATTTGTTCTTTGGCTCGAGCGCTAGATAAAGACATTGATCGCGCTGGTGAGGCGCTTAAAGGTGCTAATTCTGCTCGCATTCATACGTTTATTGCAACCAGTGATATTCATATGAAAATGAAATTGCAAATGACGCCGGATCAAGTGGTTGATCAGGCGGTGAGAGCCGTTAAGCGTGCTAGGAAATATACGGATAATGTGGAGTTTTCACCAGAAGATGCTGGACGTTCTGATGAAGATTTTTTGTGTCGCGTGATTGAAGCAACAATTGCTGCAGGTGCAACCACCATTAATATTCCTGATACAGTTGGCTATAACTTACCCCATCAATTTGGCGCCACGATTAAATCATTAATCGAACGCGTGCCTAATTCAGACCAAGCTGTTTTTTCAGCGCATTGTCATAATGACTTAGGTTTGGCAGTTGCCAACTCATTGTCAGCAGTGCTTAATGGTGCGCGTCAAGTTGAGTGTACCATTAACGGACTGGGTGAGCGTGCTGGTAATACAGCTTTGGAAGAAGTGGTGATGGCAGTTCGAACTCGACAAGATGAGTTTTCCTGTGATACCAATATTGATACTACTCATATTTTGTCAGCATCTCGCCTAGTTTCTAGTGTGACTGGTTTTATCGTACAACCAAATAAAGCCATTGTTGGTGCTAATGCGTTTGCACACGAAGCGGGTATTCATCAGGATGGCGTACTTAAGCACCGTGAAACTTATGAAATTATGCGCGCTGAAGATGTGGGTTGGAATGCTAACCAGTTAGTATTGGGTAAGCATTCAGGGCGTAACGCGTTCAAAGCAAGACTATTAGAGCTTGGCACAGAATTTGATTCAGAAGAAAGTTTGAATAGTGCATTTAGACGCTTCAAAGAATTAGCCGACAAAAAACATGAAATTTTTGATGAAGACTTGCAAGCATTAGTTTCTGAGGCGCAAGTAGTTGAAAGTGAAAGTATTAAGTTGGTGTCGTTAAAAGTTTGTAGTGAAACTGGTGAAAGAAACAGCGCAACGGTAACCTTGTCTATTGATGGTGAAGAAAAAACCATGACAGCAGAAACTGCAGGTTCGGTTGATGCAACGTTTAGTGCGATTAATAAATTGATGGATATGCAAGTCAACTTACAACTTTATTCAGTGTCAAACGTAACTCAAGGCACAGATGCACTGGGTGAGGTTAATGTTCGCCTAGAACAGGATGGGCGCATTATTAACGGCCAAGGTGCAGATACCGATATCGTGATTGCTAGCGCAAAAGCCTACATTCATGCGCTGAATAAAGTGTTAGCAGCAACGGATAGGGCGCACCCTCAGGTTTAATGTTGTCTATTAGGTCGCAATATCTCAATGAATTAAAAATACCTGAGTATTTGCACGTAACAAGTAGTTCACCTGCATCAGCTACTCACAGTCAAAAAATTAACATTAAATGTTTAGTGGTGGAGTCTGAGCAATCAAATTCTATGTGTAGCCCAGGCGAGGTTCAGGACTTCCTATACAAAATGCTTGCTGCGATCGGTCTGCAAAAACAAGAGATTGTTTGTATTAGTGAGGCTGCTGAAAATATAGCGCAAGTGTTGGAGAAATATAATGCTCAAGTGGTGTTGTTAGCCGGTGTATCTTTGCCTATACAATCAAAGTCTGTTTTGAATATCCATCATCCTAATAAAATTCTGGCCAATGAACAACTCAAGCGTGAAGCTTGGGAAGTGCTAAAACAGGCAAAATTATGTCTACAGTAGATTATAGTTTAACAGGCTATAAACGCCCCGTCTTAACCACTCCAAATGGTGAAAAAAAGCTATTAATGCACTCTTGTTGCGCACCTTGCGCGGGAGAAGTGATGGAGGCTTTGGCTGCATCCAATATTGACACCACCATTTTTTTCTACAACCCAAATATCCACCCAAAAGAAGAGTACGAATTGCGCAAAGAAGAGAATATTCGTTTTGCTCAAAAATTAGGCATGGATTTTATTGATGCAGACTATAACAAAGATGATTGGTTTGATCGAGTTAAGGGTCAGGAAGATGAACCGGAGCGTGGAAAGCGCTGTACAACGTGTTTTGATATGCGCTTTGAGGTAACGGCGCAATATGCCAAAGCACATGGATTTGATTTAATTTCCTCAACCTTGGGCATTTCAAGGTGGAAAGATATGAATCAAATTAATGGCTGCGGGGTGCGCGCTGCAAATAGTTATCAAGGTGTTTCTTACTGGGATTTTAATTGGCGTAAGCAGGGCGGATCGTCTAGAATGTTAGAGCTTTCCAAGCGTGAAAACTTCTATCAACAGGAATATTGTGGCTGTGTATATTCACTGCGTGATACCAATCGTTGGCGTGTGTCACGCGGGCGTGAGAAGATCGAACGTGGCGTTAAGTTTTATCAAGCTGCAATGAAAAGCCTTGATCAATAAGTTAGTCTAATAAATATAATAGCAGTGATTTCTGTGCATGTAGGCGATTTTCAGCCTCATCCCAAACTAAGCTTTGCTTGCCATCTATAACACTAGCAGAAACCTCTTCACCACGATGAGCCGGTAAACAGTGCATAAAGCTTGCATCCGTATTCGCCTGTTGCATTAATTTATCGGTTACTTGAAAATCTTTAAACGCTAGTTCACGTTTGGTTTGTTCAGCTTCTTGACCCATTGACGCCCAAACATCGGTGACGACAAGGTCTGAATTTTGACAAGCTTGTTCAGCATTGTTAAACAATTGAATATGCGACTTGTAATTATTAATAAAGTCTTGATCAGGCTCGTATCCCTCTGGCGTAGCAATATTTAAGGTAAAACCAAAAGCTTTGGCCGCTTGCATGTAGGTGTGACACATGTTGTTACCATCACCAATCCAGGCAACTGTTTTGCCTTGAATGGAGCCTTTGTGCTCTTTATAGGTCATCATGTCGGCTAATAATTGACAAGGGTGTGATTCATCACTCAGTGCGTTAATAATCGGCACAGAGCTGTGCTGTGCAAAGGTGTTAATATCATCATGCGAAGAGACACGCATCATAATTGCATCAACCATTGAGCTGACAACAATGGCAGTATCTGTCGTTGGTTCGCCTCGGCCCAACTGAATGTCACGATCAGATAAAAATAGTGCGTGACCCCCTAATTGAGCCATACCAGCCTCAAACGAAACACGAGTGCGTGTTGATGATTTGTCAAAAATCATGGCCAGCGTTTTATTTTTTAAGGTCTCGTTAATCTCGCCAGCTTTGTGTTGTTTTTTTAACGCAATGGCTGTGTCAATAATTTGATTTAGATCATTGCTGGATAAATCGTCTAGGTTAATAAAGTGCTTCATTGTTATTCTCCTGCGTACTATAAAGCGTCAATTAAATTACAAATGGTGTCAATCATACTGTCTGCCTGTTGCGTATTCATGATGAGTGGTGGCAATAGGCGAATGGACTGCCCCGTGATATTAATCAATAACTGCTGCTCTAGCGCTTGTTGTAATAATTGCATACAAGGTTGATTAAGCTCGATAGCGATCATTAAACCCTTGATACGGATTTCAGCTACAGTTGTGTTGTTTTGTAGTTTTTCGCTAAGATTGCTGGCAATGTAAGCACTAATTTTATTAACGTTATCAAGGATATTGTTTTGATCAATCACTGACAAGACGCTAAGTGCCGTACGACAAACTAACGGATTGCCGCCAAAAGTTGATCCATGAGTGCCCGGGGTTAATAGTTTGGCTGCATCGCCCTTGGCTAAACAAGCACCAATTGGCACGCCATTACCCAGGCCTTTAGCTAGGGTTAATACATCAGGTGTGATATTGTTGTATTGATGTGCAAACAGTTTTCCAGTACGACCAATGCCAGTTTGCACCTCATCTAAAATCAACAGCCAATTGTTATCCTTGCAAATGGCTTGAACTTGGTTTAGGTAAGTGTCGTCAGGAATAATAACGCCGCTTTCACCTTGAATAGGCTCAAGCATTACCGCAACCACATTGGCATTGTTTTCATGCTGTTTGATGGCAGTTAAGTCGTTGAAATCAACATGGATAAATTCACTAACCAGTGGGGCAAAACCCGCCTGAACTTTAGGGTTGCCTGTGGCAGACAAGGTGGCCATGGTACGCCCATGAAAACTATGGTTAGCCGTTAGAATAATAGGCGTATCAATGTCATTAGCACGGGCATGTAAGCGCGCTATTTTAATAGCGGCTTCATTAGCTTCAGCGCCAGAATTGGCAAAAAATGCATTATCCATATTAGATAAGGTGCATAATTTTTCTGCCAAGGTTTCTTGATGTGCAATGTGATACCAATTGCTGGTATGGAGTAATTGTTCAGCTTGCGTTTGAATGGCTTTGGTGATAACTGGGTGAGCGTGTCCTAGTCCTGTAACGCCGACACCACATAAGGCGTCAAAATACTGCTTACCTTTGGTATCGGTTAAATAGCAGCCGCTACCTTGGGTAAAGGTAACATTAAGCGGTGCATAATTTGACATTAAATAGGACATTGTATTATAGCCTGTAAAACAAAAAAGCCCCAAACGGGGCTTTTGTACCAATCAAAAAAATTAAATTATGATTGGTATTGTAATGGTGGAGCCATCTGTTCGTCTACGGCAGCTAAGTCATTTTTGTAGCTTTCGTAAAAAGAACCAGCTGGTGGGTTGATCCACTCTTCATAAGAAAAACCGTTTTCAGCTGTGTGGATTTTAAAAGTTTCTTGTAGAGCAATTTTCTTTGCGCTTAATTCATTATCTTGTTGACTTGTTGCGTCCATCTTGATCTCCTGAATATTTAAATAAGTTAAAAACTATATTATATACATAAAAGCGCCATTGTGAGGATTTTTATTTGTTGACTTTATTGATAAATACACCTGCTATATCGGCAAAGTTGTGTCACAATAGACATGCATTTTATAAATAACAAAGGAGCGTACATGCAATTAAATATTTCTGGCCATCACCTTGATGTTACCGATGCAATTAAGCAACATTCTGAAGAGAAGTTAGCTAAAATTAAGCATCATTTTGATCATGTTATTAACATTAACATGATTTTGGAAATTGAAAAAGACACGCAAATAGCAGAAGCAACCATTCATGTCAGTGGTGCTGATTTATTTGCTAAGGCAGAAAGCAACGATATGTACGTATCTATTGATCAAATGGTTAACAAATTAGATGCTCAAATTAGAAAGCACAAAGAAAAGTTAAACGATCATAGAAAAAATTAACCAATAGTTGCTCTGGGTTTTAACAATCCAGAGCCAAATAAAGGAATATGACTCATGCTAGAAGTTGAAAATACTTCTTTCGAGGAACGCCTTCAGAGATTAATTACATCTCTGGAGGCTTCTTTATATGAAGAGGCAACCTCTCAACTCTCCGAGTTGCATTCGGCTGAGATTGCTCGACTGCTAGAAAGTGTTCCGCCTAAAGACCGAATCCAACTTTGGCTTAATATTGATTGCGCGACACAAGGCGATATCCTTAAAGATTTAAGTGAAGATGTTTTATCTCAACTGCTTAATGAAATGAGCGTTGTTGATATTGTTAAGGCAACAGAAGGCTTGGATATGGATATTCTGGCTGATATTGTGCCTGAATTGCCCGAATCAGCCTTGCATAACTTGTTGTTGACCATGGATCATAAGCACCGAGATCATTTAAAGCAAGTGTTGTCCTACCCAGAAGATTCCGCGGGTGGGTTAATGAATATTGACATGATTACCGTTCGTGATGATGTTAATGTGCGTACGGTCATTCGTTATTTACGTTTACTAAAAGAAATGCCAATCGATACTGATCAGGTGTTTGTGGTTGACCGATCTTATCGGTATATTGGCAGTATTCATATTTCCACCTTACTAACTAACGAAGCTGCACAATCGATTAAGCCGTTAATCAATACTGATCTTAAGCCAATTTTGGCTAATACATCAGAGGTGGAAGTGGCCAGTTTATTTGAGCAACGTGACCTTATCTCTGCACCTGTGGTGGACAGACACAATCAGCTTATTGGTCGAATTACCATTGATGATGTGGTCGATGTCATTCGAGACGAAGCTGAGCACTCAGTTATGTCAATGGCGGGTTTGGATGAAGAGGATGATGTATTTGCCCCTGTGATTCAAAGTACTAAAAGTCGCAGTATTTGGCTAGGGGTTAACTTAATTACTGTATTTATTGCTGTATTTTTTATCGGTTTATTTGAGGCCACCTTGCAAGAAAAAATTGCACTGGCTGTATTGATGCCAGTAGTTGCCTCTATGGGCGGTATTGCGGGTACGCAAACACTTATTTTGGTTACCCGGGGTATTGCAACGGGCAGAGTAACAAGCTCAAACCTAAAATTACTCATGAGTAAAGAGGTGGCTATTGGTGTGTTAAACGGTTTGTTATGGTCAGTCATTATTGGTTTAGCTACCTATATTTGGTTCTCAGATTGGATACTCAGTATGGTTATTTCGTTGGCCATTGTGGTGAATCTGATCTTTGCGGCTTTTTCAGGTGCTTTTTTGCCATCACTATTAATTAAATTTAAGATTGATCCTGCACTAGCAGGCGGTGTTATCTTAACTACAATTACCGATGTTATCGGTTTTGTGGCGTTTTTGGGTTTGGCTTCACTGGTTGTTTAGATAATGAAAAAAACACACAAACTCAATATTAACTACCTTATTTTTTTGCTTTTTTATATGGCAATTGCGGCTCCTTGGTTTAATCTAAACTTCTCTAATCACTCTTTTGTTAAATCTTATGTGGCAGCAATTGGTATTGGAATTTTAATGCTTGTTACTTTATGGAGGGTGCATGCTAACACTCAACAAATCACTTTCAATTTAAGTTGGTTAAAAATTAGTTGGTTATTCTTATTTATGATTGGAACCATAAGTATTTCTTGGTCAGTTTATGTCGATTTTAGTGTCACTAAATGGATGATGTGGTTTATAACTTTTTGTGCATTTATAGTTTCTTATCGATTGCAATTAGATAAAACTACACTGATTAAATTTTGCTGGGGCTTGTTAATTACTGCTTTGATTATTGCCATTATTGGTATTGCGCAATATTTATTTGATTTGTCTGTAATAACGCAAGCTGCCCCTCCTGCTTCTACGTTTGGTAATAAAAATATGGCAACTCAGCCAATTGTGCTTATTCTGCCCTTTACATTATTTTTGTTGTTTCATGACAAGATTAAAGGTATAAAGGTTTGGGTTGTTACTGTATCAATAGCCTTGATTATGGCATATATATTTTATACAAGAACTCGTGCTAGCTGGGTAAGTATAGTTATTGAAGTGTTTCTGCTTGCTAGTTTTCTAATTGTCAAACGTAAAAATATTAAACAATGGACGAATTGGAATAAGAGCAAAACTCAAAGTAGTATTGTTGCCACATTGTTGTTTTTTATTCTTGTGTTTTTTGATTTACAAAGCTCTTCTCTTGCAATTAAGACTACGTCGCAAATTCGTTTTGATATATGGCAGGTCGCAATAAACATGATTGAAGTATCGCCATTTTTTGGTTCAGGCTTAGGCTCTTGGTTTTACAACGAGACCGAAGGTGGATTTGGTGTTCTTGGTGCAACAACCTTTACTCATGTACACAATGATTTATTAGAATTAGGTGTTGAGCTGGGTGTGCTTGGCGTAATGGCTTTGTTATTAAGTGTAGTGACTAGCATTGTTGCTGTTTTTAAGATTGTTGATAAAGATGATACAAGCTTTGCTTGGTTTTATTATTTAATATGGGTTGCACTTGCTGGTTCGTTTGTGCAAATGCAATTTTCTTTTCCTTATCAACTGGCGTTACCCTCGTTGTTGTTAGGATTGTATTTGGGTATGATTGCTCAGCGTTCAGAGCTTTTTATTCCCTCAGTAAAAACCATTCAAATTAAAAAATCAGTTAAAAGTTATAAATATATTGTTAAAAGTTTTGCTAGTGTGATTGTAATAGGGGTTTTTATTATTTATGCAAATTGGTTTGTTATGCATGATGACTTAAATACAATGGTCAAAACTAATAAAATTAGTCAAATTCAAAATATAAAGCCTGTCTATGCCCGTATGTTCCCTATTACATCGTTGAATCAATTTTCAGAGATACTTGTTTCTGCTGATAGGGTGAATGGCGCTATTATTATTGACAGATATTTGCTTAATATATTCCCAAATTACAGCCACACTCTTCTTCGTTACGCAAAGTCATTAATGAAAAAAAAGCACTATGAGACAGCATTAAAAGTGGTTACTAAACTCAAAAGTGTCGCAGTAAAGGGTTATTACAAAAGAACCTTAATGGTAGAGGCGGAAATATATTTAAATACAGGAAAAATAGATAAATTTCGTCAAATATTTGATGAAATTGTTACCTACCAA
>NZ_JAQRMS010000189.1 GCF_028599055.1 Candidatus Thioglobus sp. | reverse complement strand
TAAGTTGTCCACCTTCGGCTAACACAGCTTGGTCAAACAATACATTTACCACGTCTTCATCAACCTTATTTTTTAGCTTTTCAACCAATGGATGAGATGGGTTAATTTCAAGAATTGGCTTACTTTCAGGTACGTCTTGACCAAGGGATGCCATAATTCTTTCCATGTTGCCACCCATTTCATTTTCATCAGCTACTAAACAAGAAGGGGACTCGCTCAGTCGATTAGAAATCTTAACTTCTTTCACTTGATTTTCAAGAATTTTTTGCATTTCTGCTAGGGTCTTTTTAAAGCCTTTAGCGGTTTTTTCTTTTTCTTTCTTTTCTTCTTTAGAGTCAAGATCTTCCAAATCACCTTTGGCGATTGATTTAAGATTTTTACCTTCAAACTCGGTAAAGTTGTTAACCATCCACTCATCTACGCGATCAGATAGTAGCAGTACTTCAATATCTTTTTGTTTGAAAATTTCTAAGTGTGGTGAACCTTTAGCTGCGCCATAAGTCTCTGCGGTTACATAGTAGATGTCTTTTTGGTCATCACTCATGCCAGCAACATAATCAGCTAAAGAAACGGTTTGCTCTTCACTGTTAGATTTAGTGGTAGAAAAGCGTAACAAAGAGGCAATTTTGTCTTTATTGTTCGGATCTTCAACCACGCCTTCTTTCATTACCATGCCAAATTCTTTCCAGAAAGCTGCATATTTCTCAGGCTTATTTTTAGCCATTTTTTCTAATTCTTTAAGGATTCTAGAAACTGAGGCCTTGCGGATTGTATCAACCACTTTATTGCCTTGTAATATTTCACGAGATACGTTTAGTGATAAATCAGCCGTATCGATGACACCTTTAACAAAGCGTAAGTACATCGGCATAAGCGCTTCATTATCTTCCATGATGAATACACGCTTAGCATATAGCTTAATACCGCCTTTGCGTTTTGGCTCCCACATGTCAAACGGCGCCTTTGATGGGATGTATAGTAGGGAGGTGTAGTCAAGCTTACCTTCAACACGATTGTGTAGTTGTGTAAGTGGCGCTTCGAAATCGAACGTTAACGATTTGTAGAATTCGTCATAATCTTCTTGCTTTAAATCACGCTTGTCTTGTGTCCAGAAGGCATTGGCCTTATTAACCATTTCATATTCAATGGCGTCAGACTCTTCCTCTGCAGGCTTGATCATCATAATTGGCACGGTGATGTGATCAGAGTATTTTGAAATAATACCGCGCAAGCGATAATCATCTAAAAACTCTTTTTCATCGTCTTTAATGTGCAAGGTAATTTTGGTACCAAAGTCTTTAACTGTGGCGGTTTCTAGTGAATATTCACCCTCACCTTTTGAAGTCCATATTGTGCCGTTAGCTTGATCGTCACCTGCTTTTCTAGTGGTTAATACCACTTCATCTGCAACGATAAAAGAGGCATAGAAGCCCACACCAAACTGACCAATTAGATTTGAATCCTCGGCTTGTTTTTCATCCAAGCTTTGTAGGAATTTTTTAGTACCAGAGTTAGCAATAGTGCCAATATTGGCCATTACTTCTTCTTCAGTCATGCCGATACCGTTGTCGGTAATAGTAATGGTGCCAGCGTCCTTATCGACATCAATATGCACCTGAAGCTCTTCTTTGCCTTCAACCATGGTGTCATTTGAAAGCGATTCAAATTTAAGTTTGTCTACCGCGTCAGAGGCGTTTGACACTAGCTCTCGCAAGAAAATTTCTTTGTTAGAATACAAAGAGTGAATCATTAAATGTAGAAGTTGAGAAACCTCTGTTTGGAACGAGTGCGTCTGTTTTGTCGTCATTTTATTTTTATTATTATTTGTGCGTAAAATGTCTTGATATGGTCAAGCTTAAAAAAATCAAGTGAAAAAACAAATAATTGACTTTATTTCATACTTAAAAATTGAGCGCAATTATGCGATCAATACACAGCGCGCCTATGAGCGTGATTTACTGCAGCTGCTTGATTTTTTAAAAGTGCAGAAAATATCTAGCTGGCAGGCGCTTGATGCGCAAAATTTGAATTTATTTGTGATGCAATTGCGCCATAATAATATTTCTTCTCGTAGTA
>NZ_JAQRMS010000188.1 GCF_028599055.1 Candidatus Thioglobus sp. | reverse complement strand
TGACGCCGATTGCCGCGTTGGGTTATGTGGTGTGGATATCCAGGAAGGACGACTCTTGCTAATCTTGCCATGGATGAATTATAGCATGGCTAATAATTAAGTATTGTGTCCCTTTAATTAATAGCATTTCTCCAGGATGGGTTGGCGCTCGGTGTGTTGGTATTCTAATCATAATTAATCTCCACTTCTTAATGATAATCAATAATTTCTACATTGGCAGGACCTTGCTCGGTCCAAGTAAAGCAAATCCGATATTGTTCATTAATTCTTATACTATTTCGCCCCTGTCTTTTTCCTATTAACTTCTCTAACCTATTACTTGGCGGAACTCTCAATTCCTCGATATCAACAACCGAATCCAATTGATCGAATTTTCTTGTCGTCACCTTCCATAACTTTTGTGGAATTAAAGGGACACAATACTTAATTATTTACTTTCGGCCCAGGCTTGTTTTTTCTAAGAACTCTGTCAAGCAGCCCCTCTGCAGTTTTCACAAAGCCCTCTGCCCCAAGTGGCCTGCCTGTTCGCGCATGCTTTTGTAGCTCACCAACCTTGTCACCTTTTAACATCTTGGAATTAAAGGTGGAATTAAAAAGTTAATTTGTAAAACTTTCAGACAATGTTTTGCCAATCAAAGCATTTAACGATATATGCTCTTTTAAAGCTTTTTTATAAATTTTTTTATGCAGAGCAGGATCAATTCTGACATTAAAAACCCCTTTGTAAGTTTTTTGTGGATCTCTGTTTAATGCCGTGCAAGTTTCGATATATTCATCAACGCTATGTTTGAAGTTGGATTCTAATTCATCGACATTAGTAGCCTCAAAAGTTACCAAATCATCAACCATCTCTAACTTACCAAAGAAGCACTTATCTTCATTAGAATACTCAACGCTACCGATATAATTTTTATATTCAATAATATTGCTCATTACATAATCTCCTTTAATTTAACTTGTATCTGCTTTACCAGGTACATCTTTAATAAGTTACTTGGGTGGGGTTTGTGTAAATTTATCAAGTTATCTTCTTTCTTATTGTAAAACTTTACAGCAGAGCCTTTACCCTCTATCTTGTCATACCCAAAACCTATTAATAATGAGCTCAATTCATCAAATGTTAAATCTTTTCTAATTGGTTTTTCAAGAAATTTTTTTAACAGTTTTTCTTTCTTACTCATGAATAATATGGTACCATAATTTAGTTACAAATTCAACAAATATATTTACACGCCTGGTTCGGCTTCTTCTGCCATAATAGTGAATTCCTAACCCTATCCTCGAATAGCGCTAAAACAACAGGTTTGACCCCGCTATTCAGATTTGTATAGCAAATCTGATATATCACATTGCGGTTTGAAGCCTGGAACGATCTTAATCAAAAGCTCACGCAGATTTGCTTGATCACATTTTACAATCGCATTTTGCAGCTCATCCAATATTGGGCTTAACTCATCCCAAGCAAGCAACTCTTCCTTTGCGCGCATAATCAGTGGATTATCCGTCTCGCTAACATTATCACCAATCAGTAACTCTTCATACAGCTTCTCACCAGGGCGCAGGCCAGTATATTTAATCTCAATATCCCCACCAGGATGAGTCTCGTCTTTCACCTCTAATCCACTTAAGCGAATCATCTTCTTAGCCAAATCATCAATACGCACTGGCTTACCCATGTCTAATACAAAAACATCACCTCCTAGCCCCATCGCGCCCGCTTGAATCACCAACTCCACCGCCTCAGGGATGGTCATAAAGTAACGAATCATATTCTCGTCCGTTACCGTTACCGGTCCACCAGATTTAATCTGTTGTTTGAATAGTGGAATCACCGAGCCACTAGAACCCAGCACATTGCCAAATCGCACCATGGTAAATTTTGTAGCGCTTTGCTTAGCAGCTAAAGCTTGCAATACCAACTCCGCACTGCGCTTAGTGGCACCCATGGTATTGGTCGGGCGCACGGCTTTATCGGTAGAGATTAATACAAAAGTCTCAACGCTAGATTCAATAGCCACTTGCGCACAATTCAAAGTACCAAAGATATTGTTATCAACCCCTTCGGTATTATTAAACTCCACCATCGGCACGTGCTTATAAGCCGCTGCATGATA
>NZ_JAQRMS010000187.1 GCF_028599055.1 Candidatus Thioglobus sp. | reverse complement strand
AACCTGGTCTATGGACTTATATGACCTGGTCTATGGACTTATGTGACCTGGTCTATGGACTTATAAAACCTGGTCTATGGACTTATATGACCAGGGGTCGGTTGTTGAACTTGTGATTAAGAATCAATGTATTTGAAATATCGTCATTGAGTGGTTTACGCTGATCATAAAGATAAGTTTCGATAACAATTTTCACTTTAGATTTATCAAGTTTTTCGTCGTTACACAAAGTGTTAAACGCTTGACAAGTCTGCTCTTCCCAGAATCGTTCAAACTCGTCATCAATATCTTCAACCGCAATACCCATTAGATGCGAATCAATAAACTCTTCAATCAGCTCACGCTTCGAGCGTAAATGCTCCTGTCCAGCAATGATGTTAATAATGCTTTTCTTGTACTCAGCGTGCTTAGCCGTATCAGTCTCACGGTACTGAGCAAGAAGTCGCAAGATGTACGCTACATTAATCTCATCCTTATGAATCAGCTCAAGCTCAAAGTCTACTTCATCAAGAATCGACACCTTTTCAACTTCTGTATTGCTCTTCACTTTTTCATACAAATCCAAATACTTCGACTTGTAATCTTCAAACGTCTGTTCGCCCATTGACAAATCAGCAAAGTTAAAATCACTAAAGCCTGTCAGTACATTCTTCAAGCGCATCAACTCTCTAAAGGCTTTAATAAATTCAAGCTGCTCATTCTCATCTACCAACCCATCTACACTGCTCACACTCGGAGCAATATTAATTAGCGCCACAAACGCCTTATTAAACAGCTCAACATATTCTTCGTAAGGCTTCATCAAGATAACATCTTTAGCCTCCTTATTTGAGAACAACGCAATCGCCTCATCGGTTTGCTCTTTAAGATTCCTAAAACAGACAATATTACCCTGTGACTTCTTCTCGTTCACAATTCGGTTAGTGCGTGAGAACGCCTGAATCAATCCGTGATACTTCAAATTCTTATCGACATACAAAGTATTAAGCATCTTCGAATCAAACCCAGTTAAGAACATATTAACCACCAGCAAAATATCAATCTCTCTGCGCTTTACTCGCTTAGATATATCGTTGTAATAGTTGTAATAACTCTGTGAATCTTTAGTGGTGAACTTAATATTGAATGTTTGGTTGTAATCTTGGATGTAGCTTTCTAATTTATCTCGACTGTGCGGGTTAATATGCGCCTCATCCACATTCGCACCATCACTCTCATAAACGCCATCAGCACCTTGGTCATCTTCATTCGCACTGTAGCTAAATATCGTGGCAATTTTAAGATTATGCTCACCCGCCTCACGCTTTGCTTTAAACAGCTCATAGTACTTTGTGAGCGTTGGTATACCGCTAACAGCAAACATCGCGCTAAACTCACCTGAATGCGTCTTACGAGCGTGATTAGCAAGGATAAAGTCAGTGATACCTCTAATGTTATCATCTGAGTTATAGACCTCATTAGTATCAATGCCTTCAACCTCAACATCAGTACCGTTCACATTAGATTGTTTGAAGGTTGAGTAATACTCAATTGAGAACTTCAAAACATTGTCATCCTTAATCGCATCGGTAATAACATACTTATGAAGACAATCATCAAACAGCTCTGCTGTCGTGCGCTTACCCATCTTATTGCCAACGGCATTCTCAGGAAAGATAGGCGTACCCGTAAAACCAATCATCTGATTATTGTTAAAGAAGTTGGCAATCCTTAGGTGCGTTTCACCAAACTGTGAGCGATGACACTCATCAAAGATAAAGACAATATGCTTATCTTGAATACGCGCCATTGTCTGAAGATAGCGCTGCTTGCTAATGGCGGTATTGAGCTTTTGAATGGTGGTAACAATCAGCTTAGTATCATCGCCAAACTGCTTGACCAACGCCTTAGTGTTGTCTGTACCATCAACCGAGCCATCACTAAAGCTGTTGAACTCTTTCGTAGTTTGAAAGTCGAGGTCTTTCCTATCCACCACAAACACCACCTTGTGAACCTGTGGCAGCTTCATCAGTATCTGCGAAGCTTTAAACGAAGTGAGGGTTTTACCACTACCTGTAGTGTGCCAAATATAGCCGTTCTTATCTGAATTAGTTACTCGGTCAATAATCGCCTCAG
>NZ_JAQRMS010000186.1 GCF_028599055.1 Candidatus Thioglobus sp. | reverse complement strand
CTTAAATCACAGAAATGTGATTTAAGGATGGCCTAACTATAGATTTCACATCACATTTCTGTTATTTAAGGATGGCCTAACTATAGATTTCACATCACATTTCTGTGATTGAAGGATGGCCTAACTATAGATATCACATCACATTTCTGTGATTTAAGGATGGCCTAACTATAGATTTCACATCACATGTCTGTGATTTTAGGATGGCCTAACTATAGATATCACATCACATTTCTGTGATTTAAGGATGGCCTAACTATAGATTTCACATCATATGTCTGTGATTTTAAGATGGCCTAACTACAGATTTCACATCAAGTGTCTGATTATTTTCACTTTTTAGGAAACAAACAATGTGTTCTAATCATCCAACACGCAAAGCATTCATCAAATATGTCATATTTCACCCAATCTTGACCTCATTTTACACGTCCACATGTAAAAATATAAATTGTGTCAATGATTCTTCATCATCAGCATATTGTAGCTGCAAATTAAATTGTTGCTATATTTAACATTGTGATTTTCCTAGTTTCAGATTCAGAATTCTGGTTATTTAAGACATATATTTTATTTTATTTAATAATTGTAGCAGCTAATTAAAAGGTTGCTATTTATAAATAATACTGGGATGTCCTTGTTTTAGTTCTAGCATGCTCACTGTCTAAATATATTCAGACATTATATCTTATTTAATTGATTAATTAAAAGGGTTAAAGTAAATTTTCAGCATGTCGCTAATTTTAGCATTATATTGTTTTATATAATGTGACATTTTGCAGATGTATCTAGTTTCATTTTCAGCATGTTGCTAATTTTAACATTATATTGATTTTATAATATCATGTGACATTTAGCAGATATTATACCTAGTTTCATTTTCATTTTGCTGCTTAGTTAACAAAGTTGTAGTGATTATATATCATTTTATGTTACAGCAGTAAACAGGTAATTGGCTTCACTGGTTGTGGGTCTGATATATACAGTTAGCTGTGGACTGGTGCATTTATCTAATATTGGCAGATATTTAAGGGTGCCTCCAAATCCCAAAATAACAAATAACAGACTATTTGCCTAACCAGAACAAAATTACATACAACAAAATTATGTGGTGAAAATCTGGAACAAGGAATATTGACCTATGAGAGGATGTTTTTTGTTTCAAGCAAAATGGGGAGGGGCCTGGGTGGTTCAATGAGTTAGGTCGTTGGATCTAACAACTCATACAAGCCTATCACCAATACAGCGTGGGTTCGCGCCCAGCTTTGTAAATTACAAAAAAGGTGCACTCGACTCACAGCTGCAAGTGATAAAGTTTACCAGTTGCTTGCCCATGGTCGATGGTTCTCTCCGGATACACCAACTTCTTCCACCACTAAAACTGGTCGCCATAATATAGCTGAAATATTGTTGAAAGTGGCATTAAACACCAAAAATAAAATAAAAATCAAGCAAAAGGGAAGGTATTGGGTAAAATAAATATGGTTTTGCATTAGGCAACGAACAAACACTTAAACATGTGATTAGACCTTACAGTAGAGAAGACTAGGTCATATTTCAGGGTTCTCATTAGAAGCAGGCTTGTTGTAGAGTGTTGAGGGCAGGTTGTGATTAGACCTTACAGTAGAGAAGACTATGTCATATTCCAGGGTTCTCATTAGAAGCAGGCTTGGTGTAGGGTGTTGAGGGCAGGTTGTGATTAGACTTTACAGTAGAGAAGACTATGTCATATTCCAGGGTTCTCATTAGAAGCAGGCTTGGTGTAGGATGTTGAGGGCATGTTGTGATTAGACATTACAGTAAAGAAGACTAGGTCATATTCTAGGGTTCTCATTAGAAGCAGGCTTGTTGTAGAGTGTTGAGGGCAGGTTGTGATTAAACCTTACAGTAGAGAAGACTAGGTCATATTTCAGGGTTCTCATTAGAAGGAGGCTTGTTGTAGAGTGTTGAGGGCAGGTTGTGATTAGACTTTACAGTAGAGAAGACTAGGTCATATTCTAGGGTTCTCATTAGAAGCAGAAAAGGCAAACATAAAAAATTCTACTACCTAGGTATCGATTTTATTCGTGAGCAAGCATTTAGCCCAAAACAAGAATTACAGCAGCAAGCCGTTCTTGATGCTTACC
>NZ_JAQRMS010000185.1 GCF_028599055.1 Candidatus Thioglobus sp. | reverse complement strand
TTGCGTGAAACCATTCATATTAATGGTATGCCGCTTAATATTATTGATACTGCAGGATTGCACGACAGTGATGATGTGGTTGAACAAGAAGGTATTAAAAGGGCGCGCAACGCAATTGCCAATGCAGATGTGGTGTTAATGATGTATGACGCACAAGATCAAAAACCTGATTTTTCTTTATTACCAGACAATATTCAATATAAAAATAGGCTCATTATTAAAAATAAGGTTGATCTAACCAATGAGTCTATTGAAAAAACCACGGTTGATGGTTCAACCCAATTGTCAATTTGTGCAAAAGAAACTAAAGGCATTGAGTTGCTTAGACAAGAGCTGTCTGATATTGCTGGTCTTGATAGTGGTGCAGAAGGTGTTGTGCTGGCTAGAAAACGCCATATTGTTGCACTTGAAGAATCACAGGATAGCATTAACAATGCACTGCTTCAGCTTGAAGGTGGCGCTGTTGAGTTAATGGCTGAAGATTTACGCCATGCAGGGGTTGCTATGGGTAGTATTACCGGTGAATTCTCTTCAGATGATTTGTTGGGCGAAATCTTTTCTTCTTTTTGTATTGGTAAGTAGTTAGGTGCTATGAATATTAATTATAAGTTTTATTTATACTTTATGGTAACAGCGTTATTATCGCCAGTCTTGGTGATGGAAATCTTGGCTGCCTATGAAACACAGCAAACTATGGATATCATGCTGGTTGTTTTAATCTTGGTTGTGTATCTTGGTTTGTATTTATCAATACGCAAAGATTTTTTACTACCATTTGCTGATTTACAACAATGGGTATCTGGATACAAAACCAATCAAAATATCCGTCTAGAGGAAGTGCAGCAAACTTCATTTCAACCAGTGGCCAGTGCAATCAATCATTTGATTGATGAGAATCAGCATCTTTACGATGACATGGAAGGGATTTTAAAAAAACAGATTCAGCGCTTGAGTCAAAAGTCCGCTTCTTTAGAGACCTTATATAGTGTTTCTTCTAAACTAAATA
Organism: Candidatus Thioglobus sp.; assembly: GCF_028599055.1. Taxonomy (GTDB): domain Bacteria; phylum Pseudomonadota; class Gammaproteobacteria; order PS1; family Pseudothioglobaceae; genus Thioglobus_A. The sequence continues at coordinate 1,129 of NZ_JAQRMS010000185.1, read as the reverse complement.
AATTGCATTCAACCGAAGAATTATTTGACTATTTCTTAGGTATGTTTGTCAAGATGACAGGGGCAAGCTCCGGTGCCGCTCGAAGTCTGGCAGATGATGGTGAGCTGTATTTAGTGGCACAACGTGGCGTGATTGATTCACAAGACCAAGAGTTACACGTATTAAGTAGTGATTGTTTCTGTGGCGAAGTAGCGATGGCCGAGCAGGCCGGCGTGCAATTTAGTGTACATAACTGTGCCAAATGCGTTGGCGCGCAATCAAAAGAGATTGCTGATGTTGGCACCATTTTTATTCCACTGCGTCATCATGGAAAAACCCTGGGTATTTTCAATCTGTTTTTTGATCAAGAGCCTTCACTCGCTTATGATGAGCGTGCTTTATTAGAATCAATTGCTGAAAATATTGCGGTAGCACTTGACAAATCAGCTTTGGATGAGCAAACCAAGCGCATGGAGCTTTCTCAGGAGCGACTATTTTTATCACAAGAAATTCATGATTCATTAGCGCAGACAATTTATAGTCTGAAGTTACAGGTGAGTGTTTTGGGTAATTCACTTAAGCAGGCTAAGCAACTAGACGCTTATCATCAAATTGAAGCGCTTCAAAGTAATATTACTCAGGCTAATCAAGAGTTGCGCGAACTTATGTGTAATTTTAGGGTGCCATTAGACCCTAAAGGCATAGAGGTTTCGTTGGAAAACTTGGTTAATCGTTTTAAATCAGAAGAAGGGATTGCCACCTATTTACAAGTTGAGGGTAAATTTAAAGTGACACCAGAGGTTGAGATGCAAATTATGCGCATCACTCAAGAAGCATTATCAAATATTCGCAAACATGCTAAGGCGCGTAACGTCAGAATTTTGCTTTCAGCTCAGCCTAAATGTCAATTATTAATTGAAGACGACGGCGTGGGCTTTGTAAAAGATCAAAATACCAGTGAAGTAATGGGGAATAATATTGGCATGAATATCATGCAAGAACGTGCTCAGCGAGTGGGCGCACATATTGAAGTAGAGTCAGAGGTAGATGAAGGCACTCGTATTACGGTAAGTTTTGAGAAATAAAAAATGAAGATATATATTATTGATGACCATGCACTGTTTAGAAATGGTTTAATTGCGCTACTAGA
>NZ_JAQRMS010000184.1 GCF_028599055.1 Candidatus Thioglobus sp. | reverse complement strand
TGCTGGTGTGGTAAGTATGGCACACACTCAAGGCTTGAGTGCTAATAAATTTATTAACCAAACACTAAAGCAACATCTACACATTTAACTAGTATGCTTAGACAGGCTACTAAAAAAATACAACTATTACCACCATTAATAAATGCAATAATGAACTGTAGCACCCTTAATTCAACTTATAATCGCACGAATAAGCGTTCTAACGCCTACATTTTGAGTGGTCTTGCGTTTAACTTGCCACCACGCTATTTTTTTGAGTAACGCCTATACCTTTTGACAGTTGAATATTTAAAATGCCTTTTATGTGAAGCTACTAACCAAATGATTTGAAAATATTCTTGGAGTTTAACTTTTAAGTTATCAAATAATGTTCTGTGTCTTGACGTTGAAGTATTTGTCAGTTTCTTTACATCTGTATTTGTTATTAGCATATTTAACAAACGGTAGTGTAAATAAGCTTGATATCAGCGCTTGTAAAGGTGCTTTGGGTCAAGGCATGACTAAACATCACAGTGTTGTACTGTAACACATTGATTTATAGTGGTATTTATCTATTTTTTAGTTTTGTTATAAATGATTATTTTGTAATATTTGCATATCAGCAAAAACCTAAGTTTTTGTTGCTACAAAAGGCTTTGTGTAACAAACATAAAAATGCTGTTGTTGTTTTATGCTAAGTTTTGGGTGGCAAAGTGGGGAGGCGTGTAAACGAGTAAATAGTACGCAATTCCAATTATTTCTATTTATTAATCATATTACCTTGCATTTTTATAAGTGGCTTGTAATTACCATTATCGGCCTGTTTTAGTGCTTGAATGTAATCACCTCTATGAATATTCTTTTTGGCAAGTAGATTTTCATTCCACTTAGTAGGTTCTAAGCCATTTTGTTTTAAATAAATATTAGCAAGCATCCTAGACCATCTACCATTTCCATTTAAAAATGGATGGATAGCCACAGCTCTATGGTGCAATCTTGCTGCAATTTCAATAGTATCAAAACTCTTATTCGACTTCCAAAAATGTAAGTCATCTGCCAGTTTTTTAACTTCAGCGTTAACAAGATAAGCTTTCACACCAAAATTAAGCTCAACTATTCTCATTTTTCCAGCCCAGTCCCATACATCACCAAACATTTCTTTATGAAGCTTTAAGAAAAAATCATAATCAAAAGGTGCTGATTTTTTATTAGGTATGGTTGATAAATAATCAATACTTGCTTTCAAGATATTTTGAGCTTCATAAAAATAAACCTCACTAGCATTATAAGTCTTATTCTTATCTAATTTTAAACCTGATAAATCATTCCCATAAGTAGCATCAGTAATTTTGGTTTTATCATTCATTGGTTTAATTAAATACAGTTAAAAGTTAGATTAATTGATCCATAATCTTTTCTTATATTGGTGTAAAAGACTATCTTTAGCTTGTTTCATCAACAGGTTTAATTGTGTATCGTCTAAACCTTGCTCTTCAAGAGACGAAGTGTCTTGAACAAGTGAAACTATATATAAAGCTTTTTCTTTAGCTCTATTTTGTTCTAAATCAACAATACTAGTAACCTTATTACCAGAGAAATCAAGTCCTAGCAATTGAGTTATACTTTCTACTGTAGATATTTTCACATCTTCACCTGCTAAAAAACGCGTAACAGTTCTATTGCCAAGGTTCGAAAGTTTAGCGATATTATCAATCGTTAAGCCAATTTCTTTTTTTCTTTTCTGTACTCTTTTAAGTAATTCTAATCTAGTCATGACAATGAATCTAATAAATAAAACAGTTATATTATGTCATAAGTGGCTAAATAATAAAATGTATTTTTAAAATTTTTCTATAAGTTATAGCAGACAGATTATTTTTAGACCAAATATCGGTGGAGTTGACCTGCCAATTGTATCAGCATATTAGATGCTTGCATCTTTTTTATGCTGGAGAATTGGTCAGGTCGAACGCTATGTTCGAAGGTGCTTCGCACCAAGGATATAGTGTTAGACCGCAGGTCAACTCCACCGTTCACACGGCGCGAAGCGCCGTGTGAACTCTTAAATAACCTTTAACTAAGCTGTATAAACACAAACACCCATTGCAGCAATCACTACAATGGGTGTTTGTACTTTAATAGCAACAGTGGTTACTATTGCTACTATTACTTCTA
>NZ_JAQRMS010000183.1 GCF_028599055.1 Candidatus Thioglobus sp. | reverse complement strand
GAAACGCATCACTTTCTTTTTTAAATATTTATTTTAATGAGTAATTTGACAACATATATAAATACGTCAAACAATAACAACAATAAACACTCTAACAGATGAGAATAAGTTTGAAACACAGCTTCTTTTTTAGGACGTCAAATTATGGTTGAAACACCGATACCCTCGTTTTCATAATGCAGTACTTCGTATGTCCACATCTTGTGGTGATACAGGCAACACAACGGCGATGCATTGAAAGAATAATGTTTTGAATGACTCTCTGGGGCATATTGTTCCACTCCTCTAATAAAGCCTGACGTAAGGTGGCCCCAGTAGTGGGCTTGAAGGGACGTTATCTACACGTCTTCCTAATGCACCCCAAACATGATCTATTGGTGCCATATCCGGTGATAGTGATGGCCAGTGCATACAAGTTGACATTCTGTGCTTGTAAAAAAGTTCATTGAGACCCTTGCTGTGTGTGGACGCATGTTATCTTGCTGGAAGATCCTTAAATCTTGATGGGCTTGAAACATTGGAACAACAGCCAGGATTTCATCTTTATAGCGTTGTCCTGTAAGAGATCGGTCACAGAAGTGAAGTGGACATTTGTTACCGAATGATACAGCTGCCCAAATCATAACATTTGCACCGCCCCATCGGTCTACTTCATGAATGCAGTAACCGGCAAGTCTTTCATGTTGACGTCTCCAAACCCTTATTCGACCGTCTGCATTCGAAATACAAAAACGGGATTCGTCCGAAAACAACACTTCCTGCCATCTTTACATTGTCAATTGCAAATGGGTTCTAGCCCATGCTAAACGTTGTTGGCGATGTCGCGGTGTAAGGAGTGGTCCTCTGAATGGTCGTCTTGCACGTATGCCATTTCCACGCAGTCTGCGACGCACTGTTGCTGAGCTGATCCGGGAATTGTGTCTTCCTGGAGGTTCCCCAGCAGTTGATGCAGCTCTTTTGAACCGGTTGCATAAATGTAGTAACGGATATGCCGATCTTGTTGGTCAGTTGTTACTCTTGGTTTTCCTGGCCGAGGACGATCGGACACATTGTTCGTAGTTTGAAACGTCTGTCTGAGGCGTACAACAGTACTTTGATGGCAATTGAATAGTCGAACAACTTCTCTGGTTGATATGCTTGCTCTCAACATACCCAAAGCTTGGTTGCGATCATTATTACTCAGATGTGGCATTTTTGAAACCCAATAAAAACTTTACTATAGCAAACAGTGCTGATATCTGATTATCCTTTTCACAGGTGGACACGGTTCTTTCAAAAAGCGGGTTTAAAAAATTCATATCGCCCGTTCACGATTTGCACGTGCAAGAAATATTGTTTTTAAAATTCAATAGATACCTATTTCAGGTGATATGACACATCAGAAAATTTACCTGTATTTTTTTAAGGAGGACATTATTAACAATTACATTTAATCAAGCATTAATTTATATTTTACCCCCAAAAATATGTTTTCTAGTGATGCGTAAAAATTTCTAATGATGGTCAGTATACATGAAGACATGACTACACAGGAAGTGTAGACAGAATTCGTGAAATACATTTCCAGGATTCTGAATCGCTTTATTTCCCCGCAATATCAGATGACAGCTGCCCTAACCATATCCATTAGTTGGGATATTACGCAGGGCGAAAATCCGATAATTGAAGGGATATTCCTATAAATAGAAAGTCAAAAGGCGATTCGGATGCAATAAACAACCAACTGTTCAAATATGAATGTAAAACAATGGACAAGTACAATTGCACGGACATCATGCACTTCTACAAAAACCGTGATTGAAAACGGCTGCCTCTCTTATGAGGAATACATGATCATTGGTTAAGATTTGTCATAGACAATATTCCAACTTACAGATAACAATTTTGTTTGTACGGAATAATTTTGTTTATTAAGCAAGTGTTTTGACTGAATCTTGATATCACGTATTTTTAAAAATAAGATGTGACATGTAAGACCGTATACATACGTTATATGTGACATGTAAGACCGTGTACATACGTTATATGTGACATGTAAGACCGTATACATACGTTATATGTGACATGTAAGACCGTATACATACGTTATATGTGACATGTAAGACCGTATACATACGTTATATGTGACATGTAAGACCGTGTACATACGTTATATGTG
>NZ_JAQRMS010000182.1 GCF_028599055.1 Candidatus Thioglobus sp. | reverse complement strand
GCATTGTCTTTATTTTGAACATGCTTTAAAAAAATACGCCAATGGTGTTGGATTTATTTTTGCATAATCTAGCAAAATATAATACAACGCTTTATTGCTATCGTTAATCGTTGGTGGCTTAACACCTATTTGTAAACACTGTGCCAGCATAATCAAACGCCCCATACGCCCATTACCATCACTAAACGGATGAATCATTTCAAAATAGTAGTGTGACTTTGCAATGTCACTTAAGCTTTGAATATTGCTGTATTCTTTTACCCAACCCTCCAGCTCTTCTTCAATATCATTCGGATGAGTAAGTTGCGTATCACTATTAGGCAAAACTCTTTGCTTAGTAGAAAATTCACCCGCATTATCAATCAGTCCTCGCATCAACACTTTGTGCCAATCTTTGATTTTTTGCAAACTGATCTTCATTTGAAAGTCTTGAGCAACCTCCTGAGTAATATGATAAATATTTTGAACTTCCAATACAGACCTGGCATAAAAATTATTAGGCACAATGTTGTCAAGTACAATTGCATCAAAATCTAGCTCTTTAGTACCTGTTTCAATCTCAAGAGAGCCTGCAGCCATCCTCCTAAGTGCCTTATCCATGATCATTGGCTCAAACAGAAAGTTTTCTAAATCAACACCTGTTACGATTTCGGATTTTTCATCAATAGTTGGTAAAAACACATATTTACACCATAATAAATCGATTTTATCTTGATTTTTAACTTTGATTTTTTGGGTGTTGTCACGCCACGCGGCTAACGTCATTCGAGTAATACCAAGTGCCTGCGCAAAAGCTACTGAAGTCTTATAGTAAACCAACAGATCGTCAATCTTTTTAGTGTACGAGATGCTTTTATAATTAAAATTCATAACGTATAGTTTTTTGTATATTTTTTATTTATTATACACTTTTTGTATAATAATTTGTATAATTTTTAAAAACTATACAAATTAATAACTATGCTGGTCTGTTGGAAATTGCTGTGATTTAACTTCATCAATATAAGCATCAATTGCCGATTTAACATCACCTGCATCAATCAAGAAGTTTTTAACAAATTTGGGCACTGTTTGCGTGTTAACACCCAACATGTCATAACTAACCAGTACCTGACCGTCACAATCAACACCGGCACCAATACCGATAGTTGGAATGCTGAGCTGTTGAGAGATTTTAGCTGCCAATTGAGCTGGCACACATTCAAGCACCAAGACTGATACACCCAAAGACTCTAATAATAAGGCGTCAGCTAATATTTTTTCAGCACTTGCATCATCCCTGCCCTGGACTTTATAGCCGCCCATCTCAATGACCGACTGAGGCTGCAAGCCCAAGTGGCCACAAACTGGAATGTTATTAGCTTGTAAGATTTCAAAAGACGCTTTATGTTCAGAACCGCCTTCAAATTTAACCATTTGCGCACCAATACGCATTAAACGCTGGGCATTTTCCAAGGTTTGCTCACTGTTCGTATAACTTTGATAAGGCATGTCAGCGATCAACAAAGCCTTCTGAACACCTTTGGCAACTATTTTGGTATGGTAGAGCATATCTTCCATAGAAACATTCAAGGTGTTTTTATCGCCTTGAATCACATTACCCAAAGAGTCACCCACTAAAATCATATCCACGCCACATTCATCAAACAGTTTGGCAAATGAAGCGTCATAAGCCGTTAGGCATGTAATTTTTTCGCCCCGCTGCTTAAAAGTTTTTAGCTTGTCTAAGGTCATAGCTTGGTTAACTCGTAGTCATCCAATTTGGCAATAAGGTCTTGTATCGGGCCCAATACCGGCACTTTTAAATCATCTTCTAATTCGGCTAATGGAATCAATACAAATGCCCTATTCATCATTTCCGGATGCGGAACAACTAATTGCTTAGAAGCAACTACCTGAACACCATAAGTGATAATATCAAGATCAATGGTTCGAGCGCCCCATTTTTTCTCGCGTACTCGATGTTGGTGGGTTTCAATACCCTGGCAAACGTACAATAATTCTAGTGCGGTTAAGTGCGTTTTAACTTGCACCACGGCATTAATATAATCGGGCTGCTTTGAGCCGTCAATAGGTGGTGATTGATACAAACTTGATAACGCTACCACTTTTACATCCGTAGTGTTATTTAGCGCAATCAATGCATCTTTAATCTGTTGTTTTG
>NZ_JAQRMS010000181.1 GCF_028599055.1 Candidatus Thioglobus sp. | reverse complement strand
TCCAATTTGAACAAGAAATAAATCCATTGTGAACTTAAAAAGTCAATGTTTAGTCACACAAATAAAGAAAAAATCACATATTTTATCCAAAATATACAAATATAATTATATAAATTCCATATATACATTCTTGAATTTTCATATATTCACTTCAGTAATTCTTCGTGATATTTTGCAAAACAGTCATGCTTTACACAGAGTCTGATGTCGCATTGTTTGCATCCTATTTTCACCTCATGCCGTCTATTTTGTTTGGTGCATCCCTTACATCTGCCTGGCTTGTCAAACTGTGTTGGCCAATGTGCCAGTCCACAGTTTCCAACAGTTGCTGGTGCCTTCCTTTTTCTTGTCCCCCTAAACTGTCCAATCAGTTGCTGGGCTAGGCCAGTTCTAAATTCTAATTGTGTCATTTTAATGACCTTGTTGTTTTTTGTCCTTTTTTGGTGATTTTGGGATTCTTGCATGCAAATCAATGCATTGGTAACAGCCAAATCAAAACAAAACCAAAATAAATATTTGTACCATTTCTTTGACTTTCTACAGGTAGAATATTGCATCCTCTTTTGGTCTGCTAGGTCAACACCAAACATAAACTTGTTGTACACTTCCGAGACAATTGGAGCTGGTACATTCTGTAAGGTTCCATCTTTTTTCCTTCTTTGTACCACCCTACTTTCTGTCGGATCACAGTTGGTACTTAGGTATGTAACTACCTTTTTATCCTTCCATGCAGTGGCTACAAGGTTTCCTTTTTGGACGGTCAAAGTGTCACCCCTTTCTTTTAGCTTTACTCCTTTAATAGCCTCTGGCATACCTCTTCTATTGATACGAACCGTACCACAGCAATATATTCCCTCAGCCAACAGACTTTCAAATAAAGCTGGATTTGAAAAAAAGTTGTCCATGTAAATTACATGGTTTTTCCCAACAAGATGCCTGGAAAGGTCCTTAATTACACGTGAACCAAGTCCCTCTTCAGTCCTTACTCCTTCCACTTTACCAGTATAAATTTGGAATTCGTGGACATATCCATTATGTGGGGAGGCTCGTTCCCAAACTTTTATTCCAAATTTAGTTGGCTTCGCTGGAAGGTACTGCTTGAATGATAGTCTGCCTTTAAATGCGATCATTCCTTCATCTATGGACTGTTCTTTGTTGGGGTTGTAGTTGTCTAAACAAGTTCTAGACAGTTCATTAAGAATTGGACGAATGTGACAAAGTTTGTCATGCCCTGGTTGTCTTCTTGGTGGATTTTGTGAAGTATTGTTCATATGAAAGTACTTTGAAATTCTTTCAAAACGTGTCCTGGTCATGATTGAAGGTACAGCAGGTATTTCAAAGGGCCAAGTTGATTTCCATGCCAGTGTGTATGAAGGAATCCCAACAATGGAAAATACTACATGGATTCCCAAAAACGCCATCATTTCAGGGAAAGTTGTTGGGACCCACACCTTGTCAGGTCGTACTTGAATGCATCTTACTGCATATTCATTAGTCTCAGCTACTATTTTGTCAACCAAACTAACAGGGAAAAATTTATGAAAGAAATCAATTTCCTTATTTTCTATATTCAGTTGAAATGTTGCTCCTGTCCGTTGATGAAAATCGGCAACTTGCGGTTTTCTCAAATTTCGCGACCACGTTTGATCTATTTGGTCGGGATTTTCGTCATCAGACGAGTCCGTATCCACCTCGGAGATACTAATATCACTCCCAACACTTCTCGTTTCGGTTTCATCAATATCTGATGGATTAAAACCCTCAAATTCGCTGTCATCGTCGTCAGAATTAAAGAAAGCATTCCATTCATCCGCCATTGTTTACAACAACGCGTACGTTTATTTATACATTTTCATTCAAACATTTTGGAAATTTTTGTGACCAAATATAGAAAACGAAAGTATCATATGACAGAGAAATCATTTCTAAAAATGAATTTCATTGGTTCACCTTTTGAACTTTCGGAGAATTCGACCAATCGTTCGCGTTTTAACACTACCCGTTTGAACGGAAAAATCCGTCACTACGATTGCGCATGTGTTTGTTTACAACGGATCTATCAGTCACTGCGAGTAGCATGGAGTTAATGACAGCGGATTTATCAGTCAATACGATCAGAAGGGTGATAATAAACGCGTGTATACACGTCAGTGGTAGGGAAAGAG
>NZ_JAQRMS010000180.1 GCF_028599055.1 Candidatus Thioglobus sp. | reverse complement strand
TCAAAGCACCACTAGCATTGAGCCTGTTTATCCAATCGAGCTTATTGCCGAGCAACAACTAGGCAAGCATTGGCAAAAAGACTTTATAAAATCAGTTAATATCGAAAAAGTATTGCTTTAAAATTACCCTTGGTAACCAGCCAAAACACTTGAGAAGAATTTACTTTCCTATAGGAGACACCATGAAAAAAACACTAATCACGCTTTTTACGTTACTTTCAATCAATGCTTATGCAGGCAGCGCACAAAACATTGCTGACACATTTAACGCGTCAAATACCCCTGCCGAACTAGTTAAATCAGGTTGGGCTGGTAACAATGGTGGTAAGGGTTACAAAGTATTACAAGTTATTGTTAAAGACACAGGTAAAGCGGCAGAATTACACATTGACAACAATGGTAAAGCAGCGGCAGCTTTCGATAGTGCTAAAACAGCTAAGCTAAACGCAGATGTTGACTACAAAATGATCGCCACAATGAAAGACTGGGCAGCAATGGGCACAGGTGAATCTGGCCCAATGTATCATATGACATTTGGCGGATTATCGTTTGAAGGCCCAATGGGTGAAGCCATGAACAACATGGGTCCATTTGCTTCTTTCTTAGTTAATATTGGTAAAAATATTCAAAACTAATCAACATTACTCAGCGCTTAATATTTAATTAGCGCTGACGTACACCCAAGCTTGTTTGCCTGATTTTAACTGGCCCAATACCCGCTGATAAGCATCCACTTCGTATTTATCTGAATGCGCTAACTCTTGCGCGCTAATTTCAAATACCACCCCGGCAATTTCATCTGTGTCTGATTTTGAGCTAACAGCAATAGGATGATGCGTCTTGCCGCTGAGCTTAACCACAGCCTCATCCTTAATGGCCACCATGGCCAATGAATAACCCAACAAGTAGTCATTAGATCCTCCTAATTCCCGTCCAAATGTTTCTATTTGTACCGGTGTCTGCTGCAAAGTACCATAAGAAAAAAGCAAGATTTTATTACTCATAAACACCTGTTAATTAGTATTGAATGACACAATATATTACGCATATTGACTAAAGGGTGATTATGCGGTCGTTCAAATTATTATGAACGCCAAAATCATCCAGGCCAGAAATTCTTATTAGTATAGCTTAAAACCAAAAAAAAACCCTAATCATTGATTAGGGTTTTTTATCACGGCTAATTAATAATTAACCGAAGTTTATGAATAAAGCGTTGCATTAGAAAAATAAATCTGAGGAGAGATAGAAAACCAATACAACTAAGACTATTATCCTAAAAGTATGCTCTGATTGCTATTATGGTAAACCATATATAAACAACCCAAAGCAGTCTATATAACCTTACGGCGAATTAAGGTGGCTTTTGCCATAAAAAAGACAACCACAATAAATACCACAGCGCCAGCAATATCACCCTGTACATAAGACTGAAAATACACTTTACCCGCACTAAATTGCTCTGGTGCGTACAATAATGCCACTTTGGCGAATGTGGTTGTCACTGAGGCAATAACAATCAACGGCAGTACATGCCAATAATTCAATTGTTGGTTTTTAATAAAGTTACCCATGGAAATTTTTTGCATCAGCATAATCACCAACAAAGGGATAAGTGTATTAACCGTACGACTAATGACTTCATGTTGAGCAATGTTAGCTGTGCCGCCCTCGATAAAAACCTCAGCCAGTAGATAGCCAATCAATAAACCTGGAAAAACCCGAAAGCCAAACAACAGATAAGCCAGTAACACAGCACCCATTGGCAACCAAAGATTGTTACCAATATCAGAGTTAAAATGATCCATGGGAATAATTAACGAACGCGTGATAAAAACGCTCAATAGCGCCACTAAGTTATATTGAATAAATTTAATCATAACTAAGTATTTTACGCTACTAATTAATTTGTTTTAAGATTCAAATTGATCGATTAATACTGACGCTCTAACCAATTCAGCAATAGATTTAGCCTGCATTTTTTTCATTACTCTGGATCGATGAGCTTCAACAGTTGCTAATGAAATAAATAACTGATCAGCAATACTACGATTTTTATCACCTCGGACGGCACAACGAAACACTTCCGCCTCTTTTTTTTGTTAACAATCGATAACGATTTGATGTAGCTATTTTTTCTGCAAATAATTCAATGGTAGTCGTTACTTTGGCTAACAAAATATCAG
>NZ_JAQRMS010000018.1 GCF_028599055.1 Candidatus Thioglobus sp. | reverse complement strand
TTCTAAAACGATCGAGTTTGCAGTTTATTGATCAGTAGCTGCAATACTCCCGCATCAACACCAAGCAATCCCAACTGCTCGCTAGCCTTAGCGTATAACTCTATATAGGCACTTTTAGATGCCTCAAGTCCTAAAATTGATGGATACGTTGGTTTGTTTTTATCAATATCTGAATATTGGTTTTTTCCTAACACCCCAGCTGGCGCCTCAACATCCAGCACATCATCTTGTATTTGGTAAGCCAGTCCGATGGCTTTTGAAAACGCTCGTAAAATCGCTCGATCTTTTGCAGTGCATTGCGCCACAATCGCACCTAAGTCAACCGCACAACTTAACAAAGCGCCAGTTTTTTTACGGTGCATGGTTTCCAATACGTTAATATCCACCGATTGCTCCACAATCGACAGATCAATCGCTTGACCTTCGGCCATTTCAAAAGCTGCATGGGTTAATGTCGATAACAACTCTATTTTTATTTCAGGTTCCAGCAAAGAATCATTAACCAGCACTTCAAAAGCTAATGCCTGAAGGCCGTCACCCGCTAAAATCGCCTGAGCTTCATTAAATTGCTTATGGCATGCGGGCTGATTATGACGAATATCGTCATCATCCATTGCCGGCAGGTCGTCATGAATCAATGAATAAGCATGGATAAATTCAACTGCGCAGGCACTTGAATCTAGTTGCGCTAAGTTGGTGTTAAATAGCTCGGCCACGCAGTAAGTCAAAATAGGTCTAAAACGCTTGCCACCCGCCAAAACACTATAACGCATTGCCTCGGTTAATGAGCCTTGTGTTGATAAATATTGATCAAGTTTTATATTAACCCGATCAACCTGCGATTGAAAATTCATGGGTAATTATTAAGTCGGATCAAACGGCGTTTCAGACGAAAATCCGTCTTGTTCAGTGAGTTTTGAAATTTTCTGACTCGCATCATCTAGTGCAGTTTGACAAGATTTAGTCAAAACAACCCCTTTGGAAAAATACATTAGGGAATCTTCTAGACTTAAATCGCCTGATTCCATGATTTTTACAATGTCTTCTAGCTCTGCCAAGCCTTTATTAAAATCGAATTTTTTTGCCATTTTTATCGCTTGCCTCCTCCGCCTGCTTTAGAGAGTATTTTATCCATAATTCTACTAGGCAACACCCTTTTCAATAGGGCAAATAATTTAGTTGGAAAAGTTACCCAATAGTGAATTTTAGCCGTTGGTGCCTCTAGCGCATGTAATGCGCACTTTAAAACAGCCTCTGGTGGCAAAGTAAAGTCAGCTGTTTTATCAGACTTTAGGCGCTGGATCATTGATGCGTAATTCGGTTGATAATCACTATTTTCTTGATCAATATTTTCCATAAAGGCCAAATAAGCATTTTCTCTAAATTTTGACTCAATCGGACCTGGCTGTATTAATGACAGCTGAATATTGGTATTACTCAACTCCAAACGCAACGTATCTACCAGCCCTTCAATGGCAAATTTTGATGCATTGTATGGTCCGCGAAATGGCATTGCCACAAAGCCTAGCACAGAACTTAAATAAATAATTCTACCGGTATTGTTGCTTTTCATTGTCGGCAGGACGCAATTGGTAAGCTCGTGCCAGCCAAATACATTGGCTTGAAATTGCGCTTCAAGTACTTCTCTTGAGATATCTTCAAGTGCGCCAACTTGACCATAAGCGCCATTATGAATCAAACCATACAAGCTATCAACCTTTGTATTAATAACACTCATTGCTTGTTGGATTGACTGCGAAGAACTAAGATCAAGTTGATAGGCTTCGAGTCCTGATTGGCGCAACAACTCAACATCTTCAAATTTTCTAGCCGTAGCTAATACACGATAACCAGCCTGCTTAAGCCCGTTGGCCAAACATAATCCAATACCACTTGAACAGCCTGTAATTAAGACTGAACGCACTATTTTTTCCTATTTTTCTTACTACTCTGATGAGTAGACTCAGGGTGATGCTCAGATTGAGCTTTGGTCCAAAATTCAGCGACTGACTTGAGCTCTGGGTTAATACTTTGCGATCTTAGCACTAAAAAATCATAAGCCATTCGAAAGCCTTTGTTTGACAATAAATCATGTACTTTCTTAGGCTGCATTCTTTCTAATCGATTCTGCATCATCCATGTGTCTTTAATACGGGCAGTTAGCCATCTTGGTAAAGATACTTGTTTGATTTGGTTAATAATTACCTCTTCAGAAGCTTGGCTCATGGACAAGTAAACGCTTTTTTGCTTCTTCTTAATCAATTGATAACGTTCAGTTTGCGCCTGCCATAAAAACACAGCAAATAAAAACGCAGGTGTTACTGGCTTATTGCGCTTAATACGATTAGAGGTGTTATTTAGTGCAATTTTAATAAAGTCATTCTTACGTGTTTGTCTAAACAAATGCTTCAATAGATCATATTTCTCTAAACGTTCATAAACCTGAAATCCGTATTCATTATGAAATAATTTGATGCATTCTTCATATAGGCGCGCAGGTGAAATATTAGCCAATAGTGGCGCTTGCTGATGTATGGCAGATTTGATTTCATCACTCAGGTGAAAATCTAATTTAGTTTGAAATCTGACTGCCCTAATCATACGCACAGGATCTTCTTCAAAGCGCACTAATGGATCGCCAATAATGTGAATTTGACCAGAGTCAATATCTTTAAGACCGCTAATGTAATCAATTACCTCATGTGTATTAATATCATAATACAAAGCATTGATTCTGAAATCTCGACGAACTACATCTTCTTCAATGTTTCCATAGCAGTTGTCACGAACAATAACACCACTTTTGGCAGTTTTAACTTGGCCCGATCTAAAAGTAGCCACTTCTAAATATTTTCTAGCAGAAAACATCACGTGAACCAGGCGAAAACGTCGACCAATTAAACGTGACCGCTTAAATAATTTATTAACCTGCTCAGGTTTAGCATTCGTAGCAATATCAAAATCTTTAGGACGATGACCCAGGAGTAAATCACGCACACAGCCACCAACTAGGTAAGCCTCATATCCTGCTTTAACAATCGTTTGAACGACTTTAATAGCGTCACGATCAAGCAACTTTTGTTCAAAGTTGACCGGTTGACGAACTAGGGTTGTTGTTTTCTTTCTACGAAATATATTGAAGATCGACAATTGGTTTTGGACTCCACCCATCTTGTTGGTGTTCAGCAACAATGGTTGTGTAAACACCACCACGAACATTGAAAATAGCCTTTAGTCGCATAAATCTTGGATTAGTCGCCTTAACCAAATCACTTAAAATTTCATTAGTAACCGCTTCATGAAAGGCGCCTTCATCTCTAAATGACCAAATATACATTTTCAGCGACTTAAGCTCCACGCAAGCTTGATCAGCAATATATTCAAGGTGCAATGTGGCGAAATCAGGTTGTCCCGTTTTTGGGCAAAGACAAGTAAATTCTGGCATATCAATTTGAATAACAAAATCACGCTCAGGATTAGGATTGTCAAAAATTTCAAGTTCTTTGCTAGGCTGTGATGACATGACTACTTTAATTAGTAAAATGCTATATTTTACACGCCTAGCGCCATAGTTGAAATGGCGATATTAAAATGCTTTAGCAATCAATTGTGAAAATTTTCCATGGCGATAAGCATAAAAAAGCGCAATTGTTAACAGCACAAACACGTGCACCCACCACAAACCCACCACAGCAGGCAAATCGCCTCGCTCAAGACTTGTTTTAGCAATCATTAGTGCATTGTTATAAATAATAAATACCAGTACGCCTGTTAGTACACCTAAATTCTTTCCACCTCTTGGTGAGGCTTTGCCTAATAAAACACCAAAAATAGATAAGATCAATACACTAATTGGCTGAGACAGACGCCATTGCCATTCAGCAATTTCAGCCTTATTAGATGAAAATAATAAGTCTAGTGTTGGTTTTGATTCGATTTTAGTCGTGTTAGTTTGCTGATGCTGCCGACTACCATCAATAATTTGCAAATCATATTGATCAAAATCTAGAATTTTTTTGTTATTATCCGTTGGAAAGCCATGATAGCGCGTACCATCTTTTAATCGCAAATAAACGCTTTTACTACTAGCATCAGTATATTTTTGCGCCTGAGTAGCCAAGGTAATCACAGGCTCATTGTTAGCCACAGCATAAATAAAAATCTCCTCCATGTCTTGAGTAGACTCACCCTCAACAGTATTAACCTTGGAGGCATAGAAAACCAATTCACCATTTTTAAACTCCTGGAACTCACCCTCTTTAATAAAGGAAAACTCAGAAGCATTTTCACTGCGATCCATAATCATGCTACGCTGCTGCTTAGACCAAGGAACGGCCACCGTTGTTAAGAATAAGATAAAGATAAATATAAAGATAACAACAGGTTGAATAAATACCATAAAGTGTTTATCGCCTATACCCAGCGAGTTCATCACAATGGCTTCGGAATCTTTATAGAGCTTACTAACAGCAATAATAATGGCTAAAAACAATGACAGCGATAAAATCAGTGGCACATCTCTAACCATCTTAAATCCAATAATTGGCATCAAGTCTGCAACTGGAATATTTTGCTGTAGGCTTTCTTTAATCACCAAAACCAGCTGATTGCCAAAAATCACCAAACCGATAACAATAAACACTGCTGCTAACAACATTAATACTTGACGCATTAAATATTTAGCCAGTATGCTATTTTGAAGTTTTAATGCTTGCTTTAGAAGTGGGCTCATAAGGTTTGACACTAGCGTTGTTGACTAGTATAAACCATGAATGATAGATTTATTTCTTTTGTGACATTGATGCAAAGAACTCATCATTGGTTTTAGTTAACTTAAGACGGTCAATTAAAAATTCAGCTGCCTCTACTGTATCCATAGGATGTAGGATTTTTCTTAAAATCCACATTTTCTGCAACTCTTTTTCATCAGTAATAAGCTCTTCACGGCGCGTACCTGAAGCATTAATATTAATGGCTGGGAATATGCGCTTTTCACTCAAACGTCTTTCTAAGTGTAGCTCCATATTACCTGTACCCTTGAATTCTTGATAAATAACTTCGTCCATTTTAGAACCGGTGTCAATCAAAGCAGTGGCAATAATAGTAATACTACCGCCATTTTCAATGTTTCTAGCTGCACCAAAGAAACGCTTAGGGCGTTGTAGTGCGTTAGCGTCCACACCACCTGTTAACACCTTACCTGAAGAAGGTGCAGTGGTGTTATAAGCTCTTGCTAAACGCGTAATAGAATCAAGTAAGATAATTACATCCTTGCCTTGCTCTGCGCGTCTTTTGGCTTTTTGTAATACCATTTCTGCAACTTGAACATGACGCTTTGCTGGCTCATCAAAAGTTGAGGCAATTACCTCACCACGTACCGTTCTAGCCATTTCGGTCACTTCCTCAGGTCGCTCATCAATTAACAACACAATCAGTTCGCACTCTGGATGATTACGCGAAATAGAAGCAGCAATATTTTGCATGATCATGGTTTTACCAGCCTTAGGTGGTGCAACCAACAATCCTCTCTGACCCTTACCAAAAGGTGCAACTAAATCAATAACTCGCGCGGTAATATCCTCGGTACCACCATTACCAATTTCTAGATTAAGACGTTGATTTGGGTGAATAGGCGTCAGTGATGCAAACGGTACTCGGTTTCTCACATTTTCTGGATTTTCACCATTAACTTCAGATACTTGAACCAGGGCAAAATATTTTTCACCTTTTTTAGGTGCTCTAATCTTTCCAGAAACCAAATCTCCCGTGGATAAATTAAAGCGTCTAATTTGATTAGGAGAGATGTAAATATCATCCGCACCTGAGGTGTACGAGTCATCGCTTGACCTTAAAAATCCATAACCATCCTGCAACACATCAAGCACACCATCGCCCACCACTTCTTCATTATTGGCCGCTTTAGCCTTAAGAATAATAAAGATCAGGGTTTGCTTCTTGGCTCGAGAAATGTTCTCTGCACCTAAAGATTGTGCAAGTTCTAGTAATTCCTCAGGGGATGATTTTTTTAACTCAGATAGTTTCATGGAGTGTCCAGTTTAGTTGACAAGAATTTGTCAAGTGAATTTGCATTAAGTTGCAAAGTAGTTTTTTTTCAAACGACCAACAAAGCCGCTTGTATTGTTTAATAATTAAATATTGGTATCAATAAATGCGCTTAATTCTGCTTTTGACAAAGCGCCCATTTTAGTTGCTGCAACCGCACCATCTTTAACCAACAACATAGTTGGAATACCGCGAATACCGTATTTTGGTGGCGTTTGATCATTTTCATCAACATTAACCTTGGCAATAGTTACTCTACCATCATACTCATCGGCGATTTCATCTAATACTGGCGCTAGCGCCTTACAAGGGCCACACCACTCAGCCCAAAAATCAACCAAAACAGGCTGTGAAGAATTAATGACGTCTGCTTCGAAACTGTCATCTGTAACTGCTAAAATTTTATCGTTCATAGGTTTTTTTTAAATAATACTTTGAAATGAAAAGAAACAGCAGAACTGCTGTGATTTGAAATTATATCACTATTTGGCGTGCTGTCAGAGTTTTTATAATCTTTCTATTAAAGCCTTTTTTAGAGCTGACTGCTGATCAGTGGTCAACGGGTCATCCTGTGCATTGTGAATATAGAAAACATCTTCAACACGCTCACCCATAGTTGATACTCGTGCATTAACAATTGAGATATCAAGCCGATAAAACACATAAGCAATATTTGACAAAACCCCTACCCGATCAAGTGTGTCAATCTCTAATTTCGACAAATGCCATTTTTTATTTTCGCTCATGTTAATTTGAGTTTTATGCTCAAAATATTGATGAGAAAATCGCTGTCTAGGCTTAGAAACACTCTCTTCTGGCTTGCTCAACTCGTCCTTAATCAACTGATGCAAATCAAGCCCATCTAGGTTGTTGTCTTGCAAAATACTCACTGTGTTGTAAGCCCTTTTATCTTTAGTAGTTAGAATTTTAGCATCAACAATATCTAATCCCATTTTTTCAACAATACTCACTAAATTAAAAAACAAGCCTTTGAAATCTTTACACAAAACAAATATATCAACCACGTTGCTTTCTGAAATCTTGGAGCTGATAATAATTTGCTTAGAGTCTTGATTAAATTGCAGTGATAAATGCCACAATATATCCTCCAATTCGTAACGCAAATAATATTCCTTGGGCAAACTCTCCAGCACCAATTCAACCAGTTGCATATCGAAGCCTTGATTGATGCAAGCTTTAATCACTAATTGTTTATTATTAAGTGCGCGCTGGTCATTGCTTAACAACTCACGAGTGTCCTGCGCTAAATAAAGTTTGGTTTGATGAAATAACTTTCTAAGCAATGAATCTTTCCAATCATTCCAAAGATCATCTCTAGTGGCACGTATGTCAGCCACCGTTAACAAATATAAATACTCTAATAATTTAATCGAGCCAAGTGACTCTGAAAAGTTCTTGATAACAACAGGATCATCAATATCTTGTTTTTGTGCCACAGTTGACATCAACAAATGCTTTCCAACCAAATCAACCACTAATTGCGTATCGTCGATATTCAACTGATGACTTTCACAAAACTTCTTTGCATCTTGCATGCCTAGTTGGGCATGATCACCCCCTCTACCTTTGGCAATATCATGAAATAATCCTGCCAATAAGAGTAACTCTGGTTTTTTAATGGTTTCTGCCACTTCGCTACATAAGCTAAATTCGTGTGCAAATTCACTCACAAAAAAACGTCTTAAATTTCGCACCACAAACAAGGTGTGCTGATCAACCGTAAACGCATGAAATAAATCATACTGCATCAATCCAATAATCTTGCCAAATGCGGGAATATAATGCGCCAATACGCCATATCGGTTCATTAGCTTTAAGGCCTTGTTAATACCCTGATCTTGTTGCAATAACTCAATAAACAATCGATTATTATGACGCTTTTTGTAATAATTTTGATCAACTAAATTGATATTGTCTTGGATTTGTCGCAAGGTTCCAGCACTAATTCCGCGCACATAATTATGCTTGGCAATTAACAAAAAAACCTCAATAAAAGCCGTCGGGTTTTGAATAAACACTTGATCATGGTTAGCGTGAATATAGCCGTATGAAATTCTAAACCGGCTATTCAAATACTGTGTATTTAGTATTTTATCTTCTAATAATTGCAACAAAATATCGTTCAAACGCGTAACTTTGGTTACCGTCTGATAATAATCTTTCATAAAGCTTTCAACCGCCATGGAATCACCATCAGCATAGCCTAGCATATCAGCCACTTGTTTTTGATATTGGAAAGCTAGTCGATCTTCACGTCGAGATGCAATCACATGTAATGCAAATCTTACTCGCCATAAAAACAATTGCGAGGTTTTTAATAACTCGTATTCATCATTGCTTAAATATTTAGCCTTGACCAAATCAAACAATGTGTTTACATCAAAATACCATTTGGCAACCCAGGCAACTGTTTGAATGTCACGCAGGCCACCAGGGCTTTCTTTAATATTTGGCTCAAGGTTATAGGCTGTGTTAGAAAAATTATCATATCTATTTTTCTGTTCTTTTTGCTTTTCAACAAAAAAAGACTGAGAAGACCAACCACTAAACTTAATCACATCTTTCATCTGCCCAAAACTTTCCTTGGAGCCAACGATCAGACGAGATTCAAGCATGTTAGTTACAATACTAAGATCATCAATAACCCGTGTGCAATCCTTAATATCTCTTGTAGCATGACCTACTTCGAGTCCAACATCCCATAAAAATGTTAAAAATTGAGCAATTGCTTGTTGATGTAATTGATGTGAACCTTCTGGAATTAGAATAAGTAAATCAATATCAGAATATAAATGCAACTCACCGCGACCATACCCCCCTACCGCAACCAAAGAGATAGATGAAGACATATCAAAACCTTGCCAAATACCTCTTAACAGCTCATCAACACCATTAGCTCTGGCAAGTACAAACCCTTCAACTGCACTGGTTGAATTTAAAAAGCCTGTCTCTAAGGATTGTTGAAGCGTTTGATAGCGAGTTTTGTAATCATCTAATTGCATGCGCTAGATGATAACTGATTAATCGCTGCGTTGAGAAATATAATCGAGCGCCATCTGTAAACGGCTTAGCGTGCGCTTTTGACCAACGAGTTGCGCAACAATGTCAATATTGCCCGCATTACCATTACCACTTAAAGCTAAGCGAAATGGCTGGCCAATTTTGCCAAACCCAATATCAAGTTCATCACACACTTGTTTAATTTGATCTTTAATGGCATTTGCAGTCCAATCATCTAAAGTGCTTAATTTGCTCATTAGCAGTGCAATTGACTCGCTGTCTTTAAATTGTTTTTTGGCTAATTTTTCATCAAACTCTGTAAAGTCTTGATAAAACATTTTCATACCATCAACCATCTCCACCAGTGTTTTTGAACGCTCTTGTAAGTGCTTCACAACCACATTAAGTTCGGGCCCTGTTGAAGAATCAACCCCTTGATGATTAAGGTGCCAAGATAATTGCTCAATTAAATACTCAACACTAGCTGATTTAATATATTCCTGATTTAGCCAAATAAGCTTTTCTTGATTAAAGCTAGCGGGTGCTTTATTAATGTTTTTTAACTCAAACAAGCTAACAATTTCATCTAGCGAAAACACCTCTTGATCGCCATGTGACCAACCCAGACGCACTAAATAATTAAGTAGCGCTTCTGGCAAAAATCCTTCATCACGATAAGCCATCACACTCACCGCACCATGGCGTTTTGACAACCTAGCACCATCACTACCCAAGATCATTGGCAAATGTGCAAATTTAGGCAAACCCCAACCCAGCGCTTGATACAAGTTGATTTGTCTAGGGGTGTTATTAATATGATCATCACCACGAATAACAGTGTCAATCTCCATGTCATGATCATCCACCACAACGGTTAAATTATAAGTTGGCGTGCCATCACTGCGTGCAATAATCAAATCATCTAACTCTTGATTGTTAATTGATATTTGCCCTTTAACCGCATCATCAAAAACCACTAATCCTGACAATGGATTTTTAAATCGAACCACGCCAGAAGTTAATTTTTTATCTCGACAACAGCCATCATATTTAGCTTTTTCGCCTTTTTCAGTTAACTCATCGCGTAATGTTTGCAGGCGTTCTTTTGAACACTCACAATAATAAGCTTTATCATCATCAAGCAGCTGTTTGATAACTTCTTCATACCGATCAAAACGATCAGTTTGATAAAAAGGCCCTTCGTCATGCGCAAGCCCCAACCAGCTCATACCATCTAATATAGCATCGACCGAAGCTTGCGTAGAACGTTCGCGATCTGTATCTTCAATACGAAGTACAAATTGGCCTTGCTGTTTCTTGGCCCAAGCCCAAGCAAAGAGTGCAGTTCTAGCACCACCTATGTGTAGGTAGCCTGTTGGTGATGGGGCGAATCTTGACTTCATGGTGTATTAACTTCTGCTGCCCTATCATACCAAAGCTGTGCTTTTTCTAAATCTTGCTCAACTTCTTTGCCATCTTCATACAGCATGCCCAAGGTATACATAGGGCCTGGAATGCCAAATTCGGCCGCTTTTTCAAACCACTCAATGGCTTTGTCAATATCTTTGTCAACCCCTTCACCCGTCATGTAAGCAACACCAATCATATGATGTGCAAATACATGACCTTGATCAGCTGCCAATCTAAAATTTTCAAGTCCTAGCGGCTGATTTTCTACCATGCCTAAACCATTCATTTGCATCATGCCAAGACGCCATTGACTTTCGGCGTTACCTTGTGCTGCTAACGGCGCTAAGAGCTGGTAAGCCATGGTAAAGTTTTTGGTATCAAAGGCAGTGATGCCACTTGATAAATCTGCATTATAAATATCAGTAGAATTAGAATCGCTCACAATACGTCTCGAATGTAATAAAGACAATAATTTTACACGCAGACTGTTGTTATAATGGCTGAATAATCAGCAAACAAACCTTACTTTTTTAGTGGAATTTAGCCAACAAGACAACAATCAAAACAGTGTTATTTCTTTTGAAAACAACACCATTCAACTGTCTCATCAACAGCTAAAAATTCCGTGCTTCATTTCTAAAAATTTTGCCACTGAGATTGAATTTAGCCATATTACTGATATCAATAAACAATCACTTTTTCCTTTAATTTCTCACGATGAAATTGATTTACTCATCATTGGTACAGGGCAATCACCAAAATTTTTAACTGGCCAGCAACAAGTAGCTATTCAACAAATGAGTATTGGCAGTGAAAGCATGAACAGTGACTCCGCTTGTCGAAGCTTTAACTTACTACTCTCAGATGCCAGAAATGCTGGCTTATTGTTATTGTGAAGTTATTTAGCATTGCCCAATTACGCCACTATTGGCATTATTTTAAAATGGATACGCCATTATTTTTACTCATTATGGCGCTAAGTAGTTTTGGATTAGTGGTGTTATATTCCGCTTCAGCGGGCTCAATATCCACACTCTATAAACAAATTTTTCATTTTGCATTGGCCATTAGCACCATGTTAGTCATTGCACAAATACCACCCTATATGCTTAGGCGATTCTCACCTTTCTTAATGTTGTTTGGTATTTTTTTACTCACCTTGGTTTTATTTTTTGGCGCTAGTAGTGGCGGCGCCCAACGCTGGCTAGATCTTGGCTTTATACGCTTTCAGCCCTCAGAAATTATGAAAGTTATTGTGCCGATTGCCATTGCTTCAATTTTGAGTGAAAGAACCCTGCCACCAAAACCCATGCCGATTTTTTTGTCTATTATTTCAATCGCCGCTATTGTGCTATTAATCGCCCGACAACCTGACCTTGGCACATCCTTACTAATCGGCGCTTCAGGTATTTATGTGTTATTTTTTTCCGGTATTCGCATCCAAATCCTGGCTAATAATTGGCTTAATATTGGACTAATTAGCTCACTAATAGCAGGTGGTGGCTATGTCGCCTGGAACTATTTATTGATGGCTTATCAAAAAAAACGCATTTTAACCTTGATTGATCCAAGCTCCGATCCACTCGGATCAGGCTATCACATTCTTCAATCTAAAATTGCTATTGGTTCTGGCGGAGTTTTTGGCAAAGGCTTTGAACAAGGCTCACAATCTCAACTCAATTTTTTACCTGAACATGCAACTGACTTTATCTTTGCCGTCGTGGCGGAAGAATTAGGCTTTATTGGTGTGCTGTTTTTATTTGTTTTATACGGGTTAATTATTTATCGAGCATTTGTTATCTCGTTCCAATCAGAAGACAATTTTTCTAAATTATTAGGGGCTAGCCTAACATTAACATTTTTCACTTATATCTTTGTTAATATTGGCATGGTAACCGGCTTACTACCAGTGGTTGGCGTACCATTGCCATTGGTTAGTTATGGCGGTTCATCACTCATTACACTCATGGCTAGCTTTGGCATTATTATGTCTATTCGTAAACATAAAACCCCAAGATACTTACAGCAGTAATGCCTTATTTTCTATTTTTATTATTGGTGTTTTCAAGTGCGTTATCAGCCAAATCATTGCCGGCAACGAACTTTCAAACAACCCATGACTTTATTAATAAAATGGTCAACGCTCATCAATTTGACAAAACTGAGCTGAACTTTATCTTCTCTAAAGTGAACTTAATTGTTGCTGATAAAAAATCCAAACCAATTAAAAAGAAAGCTAAAGTCAAATCCATGTCGTGGCATAAGTATCGCAACTTGTTCATTACCGATACTCGAATTAATAAGGGTGTTGAATTTTGGCAAAATAACAAAACCACCCTAGATCGTGCCGAACAACAGTTTCATGTACCTCAAGAAATCATTGTGGCTATCCTGGGCATTGAAACAAACTACGGCAAGAATAAAGGCACGCATGCCACCTTAGAAACTCTGGCGCGACTATCATTTGGCAGTCATCGTCGAAAAAAATTCTATCAAAAAGAATTAGAGCAATTTTTACTATTATCACGTGAAAACAACTTACCACCCCTATCCATCAAAGGCTCTTATGCAGGTGCACTGGGTTTTGCACAATTTATTTCCAGCTCTTATCGCCACTACGCCATTGATTATGATGGTGACAAAAAGGTAGACTTATTCAATAGCTCAGCAGACGCCATTGGCTCAATTGCCAACTATTTCGACAAGCATCAATGGCATGATTACGGCCCCTATACTCGCCCGATTACCCTTAATAGCAGCCAATCAAAGCATGCAACGTATGGCACTAGAAAGCCTAAGAAAAACGCAGCGTATTGGCGTAACAAAGGTTTTGTCATTGATAGTGATATTCATCCAAACACCAAGCTTGCCTTTATTAAACTTAGGCAAGATAATCATTTCGAAACCTGGCTGACTTTTTGGAATTTTTACGTACTAACCCGTTATAATCATGACAACAGATATGCAATGACCGCTGTACAATTATCTGAAAAAATCAAGCAACAATTCAATCAACAAAACCCGTAACTATTATGCATTTTTCATCGGTATCAAAACTCCTAATCACTTCTCTTGCAACCCTTGCACTTAACGCCCAGGCTGCTATTTTTATTACCCCAAAAGCACCTGATATTAATGCGGCTGCTTACACGGCACTTGACTACAATTCTGGCAAAACTCTGGCGAGCAACAATGCTCACGAAAAACGAGCGCCGGCCAGCTTAACCAAATTAATGACTGCCTATGTGGTTTTTCAACTGATTAAGGATGGGCGCGCAAGTCTAGAAGATGAAGTTCGCATCAGTAAAAAAGCTTGGAAAACAGGCGGCTCTAAAAGTTTTGTTGAAGTGGGCAAAAACATCAAATTAGAAATCTTACTTAAAGGCATGATTATTCAATCAGGCAATGATTCTGCTGTCGCCTTAGCTGAGCACATTGCAGGCACTGAAGGCACTTTTGCTACGTATATGAATGAGTATGCACGTGAGCTCGGCATGAAAAATTCTCGCTTTGAAAATGCTTCTGGCCTACCTCATGCTGACCAACACACAACTGCTGCTGATATGGCTATTTTAGCGGCAGCTACCATTCGTGATTTTCCAGAGTTCTACCCATGGTATGCAGAAAAAGAATTTACTTATCACGGCATCAAGCAACGCAATCGTAACAAGCTATTGTGGAGCGACCATACGGTTGATGGGCTTAAAACCGGCTTTACTAAAAAAGCTGGCTACAACCTAACAGCCAGTGCTCAGCGTGTTGGCATGCGCCTTATTTCGGTGGTGCTTGGCTCAACTGGTGTTGAAGCCAGAACCGCACAAACACAAAAAATTCTCGATTATGGTTTCCGTTTCTTCGAAACTCAAAACTTAAAGGGCATCGCTAAAGAAGTACCTATTTCAAGTGCCACCAAAGACACATTAAAAGTTGGCACCACTGGTGACACCTACATCACCTTAGCACGCGGTCAATATAAATTATCCGATCAAGCCATTCAATTAAACACCAACTTATCAGCACCTATTAACAAAGGTGATCAAGTGGGTCATCTGTTAATCCAGTTTGAAGGAAAAACCATGGCTAAAATTCCATTAGTTGCTTTAGAAGATGCTGAACAAGCAGGATTTTTCTCACGCATGTTGGAGAAAGTTGGGCTTTAATGGTCTATCTAAATGGCGAATTTTTAGCTAAAAATCAAGCCTCTATTTCCGTTATGGACAGAGGCTTTTTATTTGGTGATGGGGTTTACGAAGTAATTCCGGTTTACAACGGCAATATTTTTCGTCTGCAAGAACACCTTCAGCGCCTGCAAAATAGTCTTGACGCTATCGCAGTAACAAACCCTTATACTAACCGAGAGTGGCATGATATTTTTAGCCAATTATTAACGCATGATTTAGCACCAAATCAATCCATTTATCTGCAAATTACGCGCGGTGCAGACACGCAAAGAAAGCATAGTTTTGAATCACTCACACCAACCGTATTTGCTGAATTAAATCCATTAACACCTAAAACCAAACTTGAGCTAATCCAAGGTTTTAGTGCCATTACACAAGCTGATTTTCGCTGGCAACGCTGTGATATTAAAGCCACTTCGCTATTGGCCAATATTATGTATTCACAGCAGGCAAAGCAAAACCAAGTTGAAGAGGTAATTCTTCATCGTGACCAATCCATTACTGAAGGCGCCACTTCCAATGTCTTTATTGTTAAAAACAACACATTGTTCACCCACCCAACTAGCCCAAATATACTCTCTGGTATTACGCGCGATTTAGTATTAGAAAGCGCTAAAGCTTGTCAGTTGCCAATTCAAGAAATAGCGCCAACCTTAGATGAACTACTAAGTGCTGATGAAGTATGGATATCCAGCTCAACACGCGAAGTTATGCCTATTACACAAGTTGATGACCAACCTATTAATCAAGGGAAGATTGGTATGCACTGGTCAAGTGTTTATGATCACTATCAGAGTTTGAAAAATGCATGACCCTAGGCTAGATCAACTAGAAGACTGGCTAGAAATCTTTTTTGATGATGCTAGTTTTACTTTATCTAAAGCAAGTGATGATGCCAGCTTTCGTCGTTATTTTCGCATTGAGAGGAGTAATCTTTCGTTTATCGCCATGGATGCGCCACCCGAAAAAGAAAACTCTAAGCGTTTTGTAGAAATTGCCACATTGTTAAGAGGCAACAACATTCATGCGCCAAAAATCATTGATAAAGATTTACAACAAGGATTCTTGCTCATTGAAGATTTGGGTAACACCACTTTTTCACAAGCACTTACCACTGACAATAGGCTAGCACTGTACAAACGCGCCATTGACGAGCTAATTAAAATTCAAGCAATTAACACTCAAACACTTTCTTTTGATTTATACAATGAAACTTTGCTTCGAGCCGAACTAAACCTACTGATTGATTGGTATTTGCCAAAAGAGCTTGATCAAAGTTCATTGAATCAATTGTCTCAATTATTCGATCAACTCATTCAAAACTCACTTAATTCACCTCAGGTATTTGTTCATCGTGATTATCACTGCAGAAATCTCATGATTACCAATGATGAAATCTCTGTGATCGATTTTCAAGATGCGGTAATTGGCTCAAACAGCTATGATTTAGTCTCACTGCTTAAAGACGCCTATGTTGAACTTGAATCATCCGAGGTGCAAGCCTTGCTTGCCTATTTTCACAAACAAGCCAAGCTCGCCATTGACTTTGACGAATTTGAAAAACAATTTGATTTAATGGGCTTGCAGCGTCATTTAAAAGTACTGGGTATTTTTAAACGACTCTCAATCAGAGATGGTAAAAATCAGTACTTAGACGACATTCCTTTAGTTGAAAAATACGTATTGCAAATGGCAGATAAATATCCTGAATTTCAATTTTTAAAGGATATTTTATGAAAGCAATGATTCTAGCAGCAGGTCGTGGTGAGCGCATGATGCCGCTGACCAAAAACACCCCAAAACCCCTGATTAAAGTTAAAGGTACCGCACTCATTGAACATTCAATAAACGCTCTTAAAAAAGCCAATATTACCGATATTGTCATTAATACCGCCTATCTGGGTGAGAAAATTCAAACACACTTGGGTGATGGTTCAACATTTGGCGTTAATATTACTTACAGCAATGAGCCTGAAGGCGCTTTGGAGACCGCTGGTGGCATTATTAAAGCCTTGCCTTTATTGGGTAAAGATCCATTTATCGTGATTAATTCTGATGTCAT